>NZ_JBSHKH010000013.1:0-93955 GCF_053643595.1 Streptomyces sp. NPDC055506
GTGCACCACGGGAGTCTCCGTGGTGCACGGCGCGTCTGCGCAGCCTCAGCCCTTGGTCGTCCGCGTCGTCTTCTTCGCGGCGGCCTTCGTGGTCTTGGCGGCCTTCGTGGTCTTGGCCGCCGCCTTCTTGGTGGCGGTGCTGTTGACCCTCTTGATGGCGGTCTTCTTCGCCGGGGTCTGTGCCGCGACCGTCTTCTTCGCCGCCGTCCGGCGCGGTGCCGGCACCGCGGACGCGTCGCTGATGCGGTCGGCGCCGAGGACCTCCCGGAGGAACTTGCCGGTGTGGCTGGTCGGGACCGCGGCGACCTGCTCGGGGGTGCCCTCCGCGACGACCAGGCCGCCGCCGGCACCGCCCTCGGGACCCATGTCGACGATCCAGTCGGCGGTCTTGATCACGTCGAGGTTGTGCTCGATGACGATGACCGTGTTGCCCTTGTCGACCAGTCCGGACAGGACCGTCAGCAGCTTGCTGATGTCCTCGAAGTGCAGACCGGTGGTCGGCTCGTCCAGGACGTAGACCGTGCGGCCGGTGGAGCGGCGCTGGAGCTCGCTGGCGAGCTTGACGCGCTGGGCCTCACCGCCGGACAGGGTGGTCGCGGACTGGCCGAGCCGGACGTAGCCGAGGCCGACGTCCTTCAGGGTCTTCATGTGCCGGGAGATCGCGGGGACCGCCTCGAAGAACTCCGTGGCCTCCTCGATCGGCATGTTCAGGACGTCGGCGATGGACTTGCCCTTGTAGTGGACCTCCAGGGTCTCCCGGTTGTACCGGGCGCCGTGGCAGACCTCGCACGGGACGTACACGTCCGGGAGGAAGTTCATCTCGATCTTGATGGTGCCGTCGCCCGAGCAGTTCTCGCAGCGGCCGCCCTTGACGTTGAAGGAGAAGCGGCCGGGCAGGTAGCCGCGGACCTTCGCCTCGGTGGTCTCGGCGAACAGCTTGCGGATGTGGTCGAAGACGCCGGTGTAGGTGGCCGGGTTGGAGCGCGGGGTGCGGCCGATGGGCGACTGGTCGACGTGCACGACCTTGTCGACGAGGTCGTCGCCGTCCACGCGCGTGTGCCGCCCGGGCACGCTCCTCGCGCCGTTCAGCTCACGGGCCAGGTGGGTGTACAGGATGTCGTTGACCAGGGTCGACTTGCCTGATCCGGACACGCCGGTGACGGCCGTGAGCACGCCCAGTGGGAAGGACACGTCGATGTCCTGGAGGTTGTTCTCCCGGGCGCCGTGCACCGTGAGCTGCCGGGACGGGTCCAGCGGGCGCCGGATGTCGGGCAGCGGGATGGCCTTCTTGCCTGACAGGTACAGACCGGTCTGGGACTCGGCATTGGCGAGCAGCTCCTTGAGGGAGCCGCTGTGCACCACCTTGCCGCCGTGCTCACCGGCGCCGGGGCCGATGTCGACGATCCAGTCGGCGGTCTTGATGGTGTCCTCGTCGTGCTCGACGACGATGAGCGTGTTGCCCATGTCGCGCAGCCGGACCAGGGTCTCGATCAGGCGGTGGTTGTCGCGCTGGTGCAGACCGATGGACGGCTCGTCGAGGACGTACAGGACGCCGACCAGCCCGGAGCCGATCTGGGTGGCCAGACGGATGCGCTGGGCCTCGCCTCCGGAGAGGGTGCCCGCCGCGCGGTTCAGCGAGAGGTAGTCCAGGCCGACGTCGACCAGGAACCGCAGCCGTTCGTTGACCTCCTTCAGCACGCGCTCGGCGATCTTCTTGTCGCGGGCGGTGAGCTTCAGCTCGCCCAGGAAGTCCGCGCAGTCGCTGATCGACATCGCGGAGACCTCGGCGATGGACTTGCCCATGATCGTGACCGCGAGGACGATCGGCTTCAGACGCGTGCCCTCACAGGTGGGGCAGGGCACCTCGCGCATGTAGCCCTCGAAGCGCTCACGGCTGGAGTCGCTCTCGGCCTCGCTGTGCCGGCGCTTGACGAAGGGGATGGCGCCCTCGAAGGCCGTGGTGTACCGGCGCTCGCGTCCGTAGCGGTTGCGGTAGCGGACCTCGACCTGGGTCTTGTGGCCGTGGAGCAGGGCCTTCTTGGCGCGCTGCGGCAGGCCCGCGAAGGGGATGTCCGTACGGAAGCCCAGCGCGTCGGCCAGGGCGCCGATGAGGCGGCCGAAGTAGTCCTTGGTGTGGCCGTGCGACCAGGGGTGGATGGCGCCTTCGTCGAGGCTCTTGTCCTCGTCCGGGACGATCAGCTCCGCGTCGACCTCCATGCGGGTGCCGATGCCGGAGCAGTCCGGGCAGGCGCCGAAGGGCGAGTTGAAGGAGAAGGAGCGGGGCTCCAGCTCCTCGAAGGAGAGGTCGTCGTACGGGCAGTACAGGTGCTCCGAGTACATGCGCTCGCGCTCGGGGTCGTCCTCGGGGAGGTCGACGAAGTCCAGCACGACCATGCCGCCGGACAGGCCGAGGGCGGTCTCCACGGAGTCGGTGAGGCGGCGCTTGGCGCCCTCCTTGACCGTGAGGCGGTCGACGACCACCTCGATGGTGTGCTTCTCCTGCTTCTTCAGCGTGGGCGGGTTCGACAGCTGGATGGTCTCGCCGTCCACGCGCGCGCGGGAGTAGCCCTTGGTCTGGAGCTCGGCGAAGAGATCGACGAACTCGCCCTTGCGCTCGCGCACCAGCGGCGACAGCACCTGGAAGCGGCTGCCCTCCGGCAGCTCCAGGACCTTGTCGACGATGGCCTGCGGCGACTGGCGTGAGATCGGGCGGCCGCACTCGGGGCAGTGCGGCTTGCCGATGCGCGCGAAGAGCAGGCGCAGGTAGTCGTAGACCTCGGTGATGGTGCCGACCGTGGAGCGCGGGTTGCGCGAGGTCGACTTCTGGTCGATGGAGACTGCCGGGGAGAGGCCTTCGATGAAGTCGACGTCCGGCTTGTCCATCTGGCCGAGGAACTGCCGGGCGTAGGAGGAGAGCGACTCCACGTAGCGCCGCTGTCCCTCGGCGAAGATGGTGTCGAAGGCCAGCGAGGACTTGCCCGACCCCGACAGGCCCGTGAAGACGATGAGCGAGTCGCGCGGGAGGTCGAGCGAGACGTTCTTGAGGTTGTGCTCGCGCGCTCCACGAACGATGAGACGGTCGGCCACGCCGGTCCGCACCTTTCTTGAGAGAAGTGACAGGGGCGGGGCCCCCGTCATTCTCAGACTAGGGGGAGCCACTGACAACGCCGGTCGGATTCACGGGTTGCCAACAAACCCCGGCTCTCCAGCATGCCCGACGTCACGTCCGACCATATAGCACGTACATTCGATTTACGGCACTCGTTCACCACCTTCACCCAAAGGTGTGGCGGGACTAGGGTCAGCACCATGATTGATCACGGTCATGACCTGGCGTCTGTACATGACGCTACCGAGCGGCTGCTCATCGCAGTCGGCAAACTGGACAACGCGTCTGTGACGCAGCCGTCACGGCTTCCCGGCTGGACCCGCGGCCACGTCCTCGCCCACCTCGCCCGCAACGCGGACGCCCTCGTGAACGTCCTCGAGGGGCGACCCATGTACGTCTCCGGCGAGGCCCGGGACGGCGACATCGAGCGGGACGCCCCGCGCGCCCTCGACGTCCAGCTCGCCGACCTGCGCGAGAGCGCGGCCCGCTTCCAGGAGACCGGGGCCGCTCCGGCGGACTGGTCGCGCACGGTGGAGCTGCGCAACGGGGTCACGGACTCCGCGTCCCGGGTGCCGTTCCGGCGCTGGGTGGAGGTGGAGCTGCATCACGTGGACCTGGGGATCGGGTACGAGCTGGAGGATCTGCCGGCGGAGTTCGCCGAGCGGGAGATCGTCTTCCTGGCCGACCGCTTCGCCGGGCATCCCGAAGTACCGCCCACGCGCCTCACGGACGGCACGCGCGCGTGGAGCACCGGGCGGGAGCGGGGCGACGGGCCCGAGGTGACCGTCACCGGCTCCCCGGCCAATCTGCTGGGCTGGCTCGCCGGCCGCCGTGCCGGATCCGGCCTGACGGTGGCCGGCGGCCCGCTTCCGGCGCTGCCCCCGCTCTAGGACCCGGAGCTCCAGCACCGGGGCCACTCCCCCGCTATAGGCTGGCGGACATGACGTACAGCGGAGAGGTGACGGTCGGCGGGCCTGCCGACGTGCATGAGCTCAAGGACCTGATGATCACCAAGATCGCGGTCGGCCCGATGAACAACAACGCCTATCTGCTGCGGTGCCGGGCCACGGACGAGCAGTTGCTGATCGACGCCGCGAACGAGGCGGAGACGCTGCTCGGCATGATCGGTGGCGACGGCATCGCGTCCGTCGTCACCACCCACCAGCACGGCGACCACTGGCAGGCACTCGCCGAGGTCGTGGCGGCCACCGGCGCCCGCACGTACGCGGGCCGGGACGACGCCGAGGGCATCCCCGTACGGACCGACGTGCTGGTCGACGACGGCGACACCATCCAGGTGGGGCGCGTGGAACTCACCGCGCGCCACCTGGTCGGCCACACGCCCGGCTCGATCGCCCTCGTCTACGACGACCCGCACGGGCATCCCCATGTGTTCACCGGGGACTGCCTGTTCCCGGGCGGTCCCGGCAGGACAACACGTCCGGAAGAGTTCAACTCCCTCATGGACGGCCTGGAGACCAAGGTCTTCGACGTCCTGCCCGACGAGACGTGGGTCTACCCCGGCCACGGCAACGACACCACCATCGGCACGGAGCGGCCCCACCTCGCGGAGTGGCGCGCACGAGGCTGGTAACCGTTCAAAAACGACCGCTCCGTTTCGAATCCGAAACGGAGCGGTCGCGCGTTCAGGCCCGTCGGGACCCGGAAAACGTCATGCCCCGAGGACGGTGGCGTCCAGAGCTCCACCACCGATGTCGGAAACAGTGACCAGGGGTCACTGCTATAGATCGTCATCGGGTTGGTCTGTACGGGTACTCCGGCCTTGGCGGCCGTCCGGCCACGGTCGATCACCTCGGCCACCCGTCGAAGGCTCACGGGACCAGGGGAGGCGCTAATGGGTCGCGTGGATCTCGGCGTACAGCTCGGCCGCCCGGCGCTGCGCGTCCCGGAGCTTCTGGGGGTAGCCGAGGGGGTCGAATGGCTTCTCTGCGGCGAGGGCCTGCTCGGAGGCAAGGGTGGTGGCGCTGGTTCCGACCCCCGCTCCCGCGGCGATTTCCTCGCGTCGACGGTGAGGGGGTGATCAGGTGAGGGCGGCGCGGTGCTCCGGCGTACGGCTGGGAGCCGGGTGTGCGCTCCGGCTACCTGCGCGCTGGGGTGAGAGGGCTGTGATGGGTTGCGGCGCGCGGGAGGTGCCGCCCCAAGGCGCTGCTGGCCATGTCGCACGGCGGCGAAAACGAGGACGGCGGAGAGTCAGGGTGGGGGCAGCTTGGGTCACGCCAGCGGATCTACGGGGCGCACTCGCTCAGGAGGCGTTCCACGTGAGGCTCACCTTCAACTGGGCGGACGCGCCGGCCGCTGAGACGAACGCACCCGCCTGGGCGCTCAGCTCGACGCCGAACTCCACCACGAGCGCATCTGGTTTGTGCACGAATTCCTCCACTTGTGTGGCAACGCTTCGGCTCACCGCACGGACGACACCCATCGCCGACTCGAATGTTCCCTCGGCCCGCGCCATCACGGCGGATGCCGAGGCTCCGCGGGTGACAACAGGGCTTTCTGCTTGCTCGTCAGAAACTCTGACCAGCACCGTACTGCCGTCCTGTAGCACGAACTCTGCAAGGGTCATAGACTCGTAATAACACGAACTGCTGCGGCTAGCCACTTAGTTGACCGTTCTCCCATTTGCTGGCCTTGCGGTATGTGGAGCAGGGTCGGCGGGAGCGTGACATGCGGGGAGTCACCCGAGGAGCGGAACCATGCCACTCGCGATAGAAATCCTACTCGTCCTCGTCGGCATTCTTCTTCTGGCGCTTGCGCTGATCGGCAGCGGAATATCCCGACGCCTGATGACTATACCCAGAATGCATAAATGGCCCCGCATAGTCATAGCCGTCCTCGGTGTCGTGATGCTTGTCGGCGGAGGCTGGCTTTTGATGACCCCTAACGAGGAGGATGGTCCCTCCTATGCGGACCTCGAGGATCACATACCCAGCACGTTGACGAGCTGGATGACGTGCGAGAAGCACAGTGAGGCACCCGAGGGAGCAGTCGAGGCGATGTGCACGTCGAGCGACGGCGCGCAAACCGTATATTACTCGCTATTCAAGGAGGTCAACTCCATGCAGGCGTTTTACACGAAGAGCGTCGACCCGGAAGCACTTACCGATTCCGAGTGCAGTAGCGTGGAGGATTTCCAATCAGGCGGCAAGAGTATCTATGGCAACGACGAATTCCCCGTGCTGGGCGACGTGGCGTGCCAGGTTGGCAGCGACGACAGTCTTTGGATGACCTACACGGATCGGCGATTCAACATCGTCGTGGAGGCAAACCACGCTGAGCAAGAAGATGTTTCCGGATTCTCCGACTGGATGGCTGACACCACACCTGTAGGGGCCGCAAACTCCACACCCGCGACACCCACCCAAACCGCAGCACAGCAGTGATCTCGTGCCACGGAAGAGAAGGCTGTCATGGCCGAGGAGTTCGACTTCGTGGTTCAGATGAGCGAGACACCCGGCGGGTACGAGATTGAGGTGTCCTCATCAGCTGGCGAGGACCGGGAAGTCGTCAATGTTAGCACCGACGATCTGCTGAGTAGAATGCCCGATCTGCAAGCCGCGATTCTGGGATCGTCCGTTCACTCCCGAGGGGCCGGCAGCGAACTCGAGGAGCCGGTTCTGCAAATCGGTGACGCTTTGTTTGATTCAGTCTTCCAGAACTCCATCAAAGGGCTTTACATCTCCAGCAAGCAAAAAGCGGAAGAGCAGGACCACGTGCTGCGTATCGTTCTTCGGGTGCGGTCGCCAGAACTTGCCGCCCTCCCGTGGGAACTTCTTCACGACTCGAAGCACGGCGGCTACCTGTGCCTGAATCACCCCATCGTGCGCTATGTCGACATCCTGAAACCAGTCGCACCGCTTCGCGTGTCGCCGCCGCTCCGTGTGCTCGGAATGGTAGCTCTTCCCGGTTCTCTGGCGAGCCTGGACACCGAAACCGAGAAAGAGAATCTGCACGCCGCATTGAAGCCACTCATCGACGAGGATATGGTGCGGCTCGAATGGGTTCCGGGAAACAAGAAAAGCGACTTGTACAGCGCTCTGCTGCATGGCGGATGCCATGTTCTGCATTTCATCGGTCACGGAAGGTTCGACGAGCATCGACGTCAGGGCACAATCATTTTCGTCGACGAGAGAGGACGGGAGGACCCGTTGCATGCGGAAGCACTCGGTTCTCTCATCAGCGTCGGCCAACCGCGCCCACGCCTGGTCGTACTCAACAGTTGCCAGACGGGAACCTCCAACGCTCAGGACCTCTTCTCCAGTACGGCAGCCCAGTTGGAGCACACAGTCCCGGCAGTGGTGGCCATGCAGTTCGCCGTGACCGACATGGCGGCCGTGCTGTTCTCCCGCGCGTTCTACCAGGCCCTCGCGGCGAATCGCCCCGTCGACGAGGCGGTGCGCGCCGGTCGTATAGCGTTGCGGGTCCACAAGGACGACAGCCTGGAGTGCTTCACACCGGTTCTGTACCAGCGCGCCGGCGACGCCAGGCTCTTCGACCTCACTGCGCGAACACCCCCGCCTCCCCCGGCGCCCGAGACGACCGAGCCTCCGCCGGAACGCGGAAAGCACGGCGTGGATACGGAGCCGGAGACAGAGCCGAACAGAAAGCGGGCCGAGACCGGCTCTGGCCCGGGGAAGATGACCGACATTCCGGTCCTGCCGGTGATCGACACGGACCACTGGGTCGTGAGCATGGCCGTGCATCCCCGGGGGCGTCTGCTCGCCACAGGTGCCCGCCGACTCGTGCGCCTATGGGACACGTCCACCGGTCAGGCGGAATGGGAGCGCCGGATCCCGGGCTGGAGCACGATGGCGAATGCCGTCTGCTTCAGCCCCGACGGCGGCCTCTTGGCCGTCGGCAGTTCCGACAACACGGCACGTGTGTGGGACCTCGCGACCGGTCAGGTCTCACTGGAACTCGCGCACCGACATTTCGTGAACGCCGTCGACTTCGACGCCAGGACCCGCCGTCTGGCCACAGGCGACTCCGATTCCTTGGCTTGTCTTTGGGATCTCCGTACGGGCAGCAAAATGCTGACCCTGCGGCACGGTCGGGCAGTCAGGGACGTCAGGTTCAGCCCGGACGGGACATTGCTGCTCACCGCCAGCGAGGATCGGCACGCGTACGTCTGGGACACGGCAAGCGGCGAACAGCGGGCGCGGATCCCGCACGAGAGCTACGTCCTCGGCGCCGCCTTCTCTCCTGATGGGCGACGGATTGCTACCTGCAGCGAGGACCGAACCGCTCAGATACGGGACACCAGCACCTGGGAGCCCCTCTTCCACGTCGAGCATCGGAGCGGTCTGCGCGCAGTGGCCTTCAGCCCCGACGGCGCCCTGATCGCCACGGGCAGCGAGGACGGCGCGGTACACGTATGGAGCGCGACCACAGGCGAGCAGGTACTGCACATCAAGCACAAACGCTCGGTCAACGTCGTGGCGTTCTACCCCGACGGCCGACACCTGGCGAGCGGCGGTGAGGACAAGAACGTGCGGAGTACGCGGATCTCTACTCGGGGAGCCGGGTGACTGTCAGTCCCTCAAGGCCGGTGAGAGCGCGGCCGCGTAGTGACCAGGTGGCCCCGGGCGCCGGGCGTCCGTGGGTCAGTGGACCTCGCGTGCGTACGGTGCGACGGTGATCCGGTCGATCAGCGGCGCGTAGCGCGAGCAGAACAGGACGCTGGGGAACGTGTCCGAGGCGTAGGTAGTGCGCCGTCGAGGTTCGGCAGTTCCTCGGAGCGGAAGCCGATCGTATTCCTTCCCTTCTTCAGTCGGACCGGGACGGCCAGCTCCCAGGAGTCGTTCTCGTGGAAGCTATGCGGGAAGCCGACGCGCCGCGCCGCCGTTGACGCTGATGTCGGCGTGGCGGGCGAGCAGTCGGGGTTGTAGTGCGTGGCCTCGGAGTGTTCGGGGTTGGAGTAGCGGATGCTCAGCGCGTACAGACCGGCCCGCTCGGCCGTCACGGTGAACGCCGCGGTGTTGCCGTTGCGGGCCCCGCCGATTGTCCGTGATCGCCGCGCCGTCGGTGGCGAGGAACAGCGGGGCGAGCGTGGTCGAACCGGCGAGCGTCGCGTCCCCGGCTTCATAGATGCGCGCCGGCAGCGTGCCCTCGGTTGGTGTGACCGTGAGGCGGTCGACGAGGGTCGTGGCCGGGCCACCACCGGTCGCGGTCACCTTGTTGACGCCGCCGGAGGGGGAGACCGCCGCATGGCTCCGGTCCTTGGCCAGGCACAGCACGTCATGGCCGTTGACGGCAAGCTGGGCACCGCTGCCGCCGAGCGTGTCGACCTGGAGGGTGGCCTCGCGGTCGGCCGGTGAGTAGACCCAGAACGTCGCGCTATGGCCGGCTGTAGCGGGTGGTGTGGCGGACCGTACGGCGCAGGACACGACCGCCGTGGCGGCGGACGTACCGGCTCGTCGCACGGGCCGCCTTCGGGGTGCACGGCGCAGGAGCCGGGCTCCTCGACGTCCCGCGCGGCGACTGCGCCGGGCGATGGAACGGCCGGCGTCCTTCGCGGCGCTCAGGGCCAGGGCCCGGCCGCACGAGGCCACGCAACGCTTGTAGCGGCATCCAGTTTCGCACCGGCTGGCGGTGCCGTGGGCGGGGCGTCCTGCGCCCTTGCCCTTCCCTCCGGCCTTCCCGCCCTTGTTGCCCTTGCCCGCCGGGCCGGTCGGGGTGCCGCCGCCCTTTGGTGGCCTTGTCCTTGCCGCCGCGCTTGCTGGGGTTCTTGGTGCCCTTGCCGGTCGGCTTCGGCCCGGAGTCCTTGCCGCCCCCGCCCGACCCGCCGGAGCCCTTGCCCTTGGCCGGAGCCCTTGCCCTTGGGGTCCTTGCCGCCGCCGTTGCCCTTCCCCGGCGGTGTGGGCAACACACACAAGGATCCCAAGGCGTTCGCCAGCCTGCTCCACGATGTCGAGACCAGGATCTTCGACGTCCTCCCGGACGAGACATGGGTCTACCCGGGGCACGGCAACGACACGACGCTGGGCACGGAGCGCCCGCAGCTTCCGGAGTGGCACGCGCGCGGGTGGTGACGGTGGCGCGGAGCGCGTGCGTGTCGGGTGATGAGCCGCGCACGCACCCCGTGTGAACGCTTCGCACACGCCGGTGTCGTGCGCGCGCTCCCGGTGCGCGTAGTTGCGCAGTCAACTGGTGGGAGCCCCGCGCAGGATGACGGCTCCTGGGCGGATGGGCCGCCGGCCTGTCGATCCCCGCCCTCGGCCGGCGGCCCCGGCCGTTCACGAGATTGCAACACCCGTTCCCACCATGCGGAACATGTCGGCGTGACCTCGACAAACAGGTCCGTCGGCTGCCAATCTCCCGCCATGCATCCTGCCCCGCGCGCCCTGCGCCGCGCTGCCGCCGCCGTCGCCCTTCTCGCCGCCGCCGTGAGCTGCGCTCCGCAGCCGGAGGCCTCGGACAGGCCGTCGGCATCGGCCGGAAGCACCTGCGCGAAGGGCAAGTTGGCCACCCACACCTCGGGCAAGCTGACGATCGCCACCGACGAACCCGCCTACGAGCCGTGGTTCAAGGACGACGACCCCGCCGGCGGCAAGGGCTTCGAGTCGGCGGTCGCGTACGCCGTCGCCGAGCGGCTCGGGTACGGCAAGGACAAGGTCGCCTGGCAGACCGTCCCGTTCAACAAGGCCTTCGCGCCCGGCGAGAAGACCTTCGACTTCGACATCAACCAGGTGTCCGTCAGCGCCGAACGCAAGAGAGCCGTGGACTTCTCGTCCGGCTACTACGACGTCCGCCAGGCCGTCGTCGCGCTGAAGGGCTCCAAGGCCGCGAAGGCGAAGAGCATCGCCGACCTGAAGGACGTGAAGCTGGGCGCCCAGGTCGGCACCACCAGCCTCGACTACATCGACGACGTGGTGAAGCCGAAGCAGGAGGCCGCCGTCTACGGCAAGAACGACCAGGCCAAGTCCGCGCTGAAGAACGGCCAGGTCGGCGCCATCGTCGTGGACCTGCCGACCGCCTTCTACATCACCGGCGCCGAGATCACGGACGCGACGATCGTCGGCCAGTTCGAGAACCAGGGTGGTACGCCGGAGCAGTTCGGTCTCGTGCTCGACAAGGGCAGCGCGCTCACCCCCTGCGTCTCGCGGGCCGTGGACGCGCTGCGCGAGGACGGCACACTCGCCAAGCTCGAGCAGCAGTGGCTGTCGGACGCCGTCGACGCCCCGGTGCTCAAGTGACGGTGAACAAGGCGGAGCCGGTGGAGAGCTCCGGCGAGCACGACGCGCCGGACGGGTACGTCCCCTCGCGGCGGCGCCTGGACCGCGAGCGCTACAAGCGCGCCCGCGCCCGGCGTGCCACCGCCATCGGCGCGCTCTCGACCCTCGTCACCGCAGCGGTCCTCTACCTGGTCGTCGTCAACGCCCCGGGCTGGCCGCGTACCAAGGAGACCTTCTTCGACTGGGGATACGCGCGCGAGGCGTTCCCGAAGGTCCTCGAAGGGCTGTGGCTGAACGTCCGGCTGCTGCTGGTCTGCGGTGCCGCGGTGCTCGTCCTCGGCATGCTGATCGCCGTCGCGCGTACGCTTCGCGGCCCGGTGTTCTTCCCGCTGCGCTTCCTGGCCGCCGCCTACACGGACTTCTTCCGGGGGCTGCCGCTCATCATCAACCTGATGATCGTGGTCCTCGGCGTCCCGGCGCTGCGGCTCCAGGGGGTGACCGTCGACCCGGTGCTCCTCGGCGGCACCGCGCTCACCCTGACGTACTCGGCGTACGTCGCCGAGGTGTTCCGCGCGGGCATCGAGTCCGTGCATCCCTCGCAGCGCGCCGCGGCCCGTTCGCTCGGGCTCAGCAACCGGCAGGCGCTGCGCCACGTGGTGCTGCCCCAGGCGGTACGGCGCCAGGTGCCGCCGCTGCTGAACGACCTGGTGTCGCTCCAGAAGGACACCGGGCTCGTCTCGATCGGCGGCGCGGTGGACGCCGTACGGGCCGCCGACATCATCGTGGGCCGCAGCCTCAACTACACGCCGTACATCGTCGCGGGGCTGGTCTTCGTCGCGCTGACCATCCCCATGACCCGCTTCACGGACTGGGTGACGGCACGGATGGACCACCGGCGGGCCCAGGGAGGAACCACATGAGCGAGACGCCCGTGCTGCGCATGGAGTCCGTCCGCAAGACCTTCGGCGGCTCGGTCGTCCTGCGGGACGTCGATCTGGAGGTGGCCCCGCACACGGTCACCGCGTTGATCGGTGCCTCCGGCTCCGGCAAGTCCACGCTGCTGCGGTGCGCGAACCTGCTGGAGGAGATCGACGACGGGGCGATCTGGCTGGACGGCGAGGAGATCACCGACCCGCGCGTCGACCAGGACGCCGTGCGCCGCCGGATCGGCGTGGTCTTCCAGTCGTACAACCTCTTCCCGCACATGACGGTCCTGGAGAACATCACGCTCGCTCCGCGCCGGGTGCACGGCCTGGGGCGCGCCGAGGCCGAGGCACGCGCGCGTGAGCTGCTGGAGCGGCTGGGGCTGGGCGGGAAGGCGGGTGAGTACCCGGACCGGCTGAGCGGCGGCCAGCAGCAGCGGGTGGCGATCGTGCGTGCCCTGGCCGTACGCCCCCGGCTGCTGCTGCTCGACGAGATCACCGCCGCGCTCGATCCCGAGCTGGTGGGCGAGGTCCTCACCGTCGTCCGCGGCCTGAAGGACGAGGGCATGACCATGGTGCTGGCCACGCACGAGATGGGTTTCGCGCGGGAGGTCGCCGACCAGGTGTGCTTCCTGGAGGGCGGCGTGGTGCTGGAGCGCGGGACCGCCGAGCAGGTCTTCGGGGAACCGCGGCAGGAGCGCACACAGCGCTTCCTGCGGCGGATCGTGGAGGCGGGGCGGCTGTAGTCGGTGGCGAGGCGGGTGTAGTCGGGGCAAGGCTGGTGTAAGGGGCGCTCGCCATGGTCGTCGGGGCTTACATCGCGGGCAGGCTCTACGTGTCCGCCTGGCCCGCCCCCGCCAGCGCCGCGACGCGCTCCACCCCGAACACGTAGCCCTGCACACCACAGCCCGCGATGACACCGTCGGCACGCAGCGAGACATAGGAGTGGTGCCGGAACGACTCGCGCTTGTGGATGTTGGAGATGTGGACCTCCAACACCGGCATGCCGTCGCAGGTGTTGAGGGCGTCCAGGATGGCGACGGAGGTGTGCGAGTAGGCGCCCGGGTTGATCACGATGCCGCAGTGGTTCAGCCGCGCCTCGTGGATCCAGTCCACCAGCTCGCCCTCGTGGTTGGACTGGCGGAAGTCGACCGTACCGCCGTGCGCGGCCGCCGCCTTGGCGCACAGGGCCTCCACGTCGGCGAGGGTGTCGGAGCCGTAGATCTCCGGCTGACGCTGGCCGAGCAGGTTCAGGTTGGGGCCGTTGAGGATCATGATCGGGGCGTGGGCCAGGGTGCGGGGCACGGTTCCTCCGGTCCGTTCAGGGTCGGGCGGCCCGTGACGGACCGCTGCTCGGACCCGGTTTATCACGGTGCGCCGACAGCGCGCCGGGCCGTAGCCTCCCAGCATGACGAGCCTCTCCTACCCGCCCAAGCCGTCGCCCGGTGACCGTATCGCCGTGATCTCGCCCTCCTCCGGTCTTCCTGGGCTCTTCCCGCTCCCTTACGAGCTGGGCCTGGAGCGGCTGCGCAAGGAGTACGGGCTGGAGCCGGTCGAGTATCCGGCGACGCGCAAGATGGGCTCCTCCCCACGGGAACGGGCCGACGACATCCACGCCGCCTTCGCCGACCCGGACATCAAGGCGGTCATCGCGTCGATCGGCGGGGACGACCAGATCACCGTGCTGCCGCTGCTGGACCGGGAGTTGATCCGGGCGAACCCGAAGCCGTTCTTCGGGATGAGCGACAACACCAACCTGCTCGCGTTCCTGCGCAACAGCGGCATCGTCGGCTACCACGGCGGGAGCGTCATGTGCGAGCTGGGCCGTCCTGGCGCCATGCACCCGCAGACCGCCGAGTCCCTGCGGGCGGCCCTGTTCACCTCCGGCCCGTACGAGCTGAAGCCCGCCGAGTGGTGGCGTGACGTCGACCGGGACTGGGCGGATCCGGCGACCTTCGATGCCGAGCCGGAGACCCGGCCCGGGACCGGCTGGACCTGGGTCAACGCCGACCGGGTGGTGGAGGGCCGCAGTTGGGGTGGGTGCATGGAGATCGTCGGCTGGCTCCTGATGGCCGACCGCGAGATCGCGCACGACCTGTCCGAGTACGACGGCGGGGTGCTGCTGCTGGAGACCTCGGAGGAGATGCCGAGTGCCGCGGAGGTCTTCAGCACCCTGCGCAACATGGGCGAGCGCGGGCTGCTCCAGCGCTTCCCGGCGCTGCTGATGGGCCGCCCGAAGACCTGGTTCTTCGAGCGCCCCAACACCCCGGAGGAAGCCGCTCGTTACGCGTCCGACCAGCGTGAGGCGGTCCTGCGCGCCATGCGGGTCTACGCTCCCGACACCACGATCGTCTTCGACGTGGACTTCGGGCACACCGATCCGCAACTGGTGATCCCGTACGGGGGAACCGTGCGCGTGGACGGCCCGGACCGGCGCATCACGGTCACCTACTGAAGGACCCCGACCCCCCGCGCGCCCCCGTAACCGGCCGTCACCGTGGGTAGTTGACGCGGCATGCACGACGTACGCACCGTAAGGGCACCCTCCATGCCGCGCCTCGCGGCCGCCTCGCTCGCCGGCACGGCCATCGAGTTCTACGACTTCTTCGTCTACGGGACCGCGGCGGCCCTCATCCTGGGGCCGCTGTTCTTCCCAACCTTCTCGCCGGTGGCCGGGACGCTGGCCGCCTTCGCCACCTTCGGCGTGGGCTTCGTGGCGCGGCCGCTGGGGTCGGTGCTGTTCGGGCACATCGGGGACCGGCGCGGACGACGGCCGGTCCTCGTTGCCTCCCTGCTGCTGACCGGCGCCTCCACGGTCGCGGTCGGCTGTGTGCCGACGTACGACACGATCGGCGTGCTCGCTCCCCTGCTGCTCCTGGTGCTGCGTTTCCTGCAGGGGCTGGGGCTCGGCGGGGAGTGGGGCGGGGCGGTGCTGCTGACGGTGGAGCACGCGCCCGCCGGCCGGCGCGGGCTGTGGTCGAGCTTCCCGCAGGTCGGGCCCGCGGTGGGGTTCCTGCTCGCCAACGGTGTGGTGCTGGGGCTGTCGACGACCCTGTCCGAGGCGCAGTTCGCCGCATGGGGGTGGCGGGTGCCGTTCTGGGCGGCGGGGGTGCTGGCGATCGTGGGGCTGTGGCTGCGCTCGTCGCTCGCCGAGAGCCCCAGCTTCCTCGAACTCGACGACCACGCGCGCGTGCCCCTCGCCGAGGTCCTGCGCCACCACTGGCGCCTCCTCCTGCTGACCGGCGGAGCGCTCGCGATCGGCTACGCGATCTTCTACGCCGTGACGACCTGGTCCCTCGCCTACGGCACGGAACGGCTCGGGGTGAGCCGCGGCGTCATGCTGACCTGCATCATGGGCGCGGTGCTCGTGAAGGGCGCGCTCACACCGCTGGTGGCCATGCTCGGGGACCGCTACGGCCGACGGCCGATGTGCCTGGCCGGGTGCGCGGCAGCCGCCCTGTGGATGTTCCCGATGGTCGCGCTTCTCGCCACCGGCGCACCGCTGCCGATGTTCCTCGGCTTCCTCGGGGCGATGCTCTCGTTCATCACGATGTTCGCCGTGATCGCCGCGTATCTGCCGGAGCTGTACGAGCCGCGGGTGCGCTGCACCGGCGCCGCCGTCGGCTACAACCTCGGCGGTGTCCTCGGCGGCGCGCTCACGCCGATCGTGGCGACGGCGCTCGCCGAGCAGGGCGGGCGGGTGCCCTGGGGCGTGGCCGCGTATCTGACGGTGATCGCGCTGTTCAGCCTGGGGTGCTTCGCGCTGCTGCCGGAGACGCGACCGGTGCCGGTGGAGCCGGGGGCGAAGGCCGGCGCCGAGGCCGAGGCGTCTACGGGTTGATCGCCAGCTCCAGATACGCCGCGAACAGCACCAGATGGACCCCGCCCTGGAGTGGTGTGGCCCGGCCCGGGACCACCGTCAGGGAGGCCACCACCACGGTCAGGGCGAGCAGCACCATGTGCGTGGCGCCGAGGCCGAGCACCAGCGGGCCGGACAGCCACACGGACGCGAGCGCGACGGCGGGGATGGTCAGTCCGATGCTGGCCATGGCCGAGCCGAGGGCGAGGTTCAGACTGGTCTGCACGCGGTCGCGGCGTGCGGAGCGCAGTGCGGCGATGGTCTCCGGGAGCAGCACCAGCAGCGCGATGATCACACCGACCACGGCCTGGTGCAGCCCCGCGGCCTCCACCCCGGACTCGATGGTGGGCGACACACCCTTGGCCAGGCCGACCACGCCGATCAGCGCCAGGCCCAGCAGTCCCAGGCTGATCAGGGCGGTACGAGCGGTCGGCGCCGCGGCGTGCTCCTCGGCGGTGATCACGTCGCCCTGCCGGGTGATCGGCAGGAAGTAGTCCCGGTGCCGCACGGTCTGCGTCGCGACGAACAGGCCGTACAAGATCAGCGAGGAGAGCGCCGCGAAGGTCAGCTGGACGGTGGAGAACTCCGGGCCCGGCTTGCTCGTGGTGAACGTCGGCAGGACCAGGCTGAGCGTGGCCAGGGTCGCGACGGTCGCGAGTGCGGCCCCGGTGCCCTCGGGGTTGAAGACGGCCGTGCCGTGCCGCAGCGAGGCGACCAGGAGGCACAGGCCGACGATGCCGTTGCAGGTGATCATCACGGCCGCGAAGACCGTGTCGCGGGCCAGTGTCGAGCTCTTGTCCCCGCCGTCGACCATCAGGGTGACGATGAGGGCGACCTCGATGATCGTGACGGCGACGGCGAGAACGAGGGAGCCGAACGGTTCACCGACCCGGTGCGCCACCACCTCGGCGTGGTGGACGGCGGACAGAACAGCTCCCGCCAGGACCAGGGTCACCAGCGCGGCGACAGCGGCGGGCAGATCGCGCCCCCAGGTAAGGATCAGCAGCACGGCCGCGAGTACGGGCACCAAGGTCGTCCACTGTGCCGTGAGCGGCCTGCGCCGAGCGATCATGCAGTGATCGTCGCAGAGGTGCGGGGGCCCCGCACTCCGGTCGCGCGGGGCCCGTGCCGGAGGCTACTTGAGCTCGCTCGCGTCCAGGAGGTCGCAGTTGGTGTACACCCGGTCGCCGATGCAGAGCGCGCCCAGTTGCTCCGCCATCGCGCTGGTCTCGGGGTCGTCGCTGTTGCGCATGGCCTCGTCGTACGACTCGAACTCGATCAGCGCCAGATAGCGGCGGGGGTTGTCGCGGTCCTTCAGGAGCATGCGGTGGGTGGGGCCGCCCGTCCGGCCGGCGAAGCGCCGCTCGGCGTCTTCGAAGACCTGCTCCATCTCGTCCAAGCGCTCGGTCTCGAAGTCGATGATCTGCACGAACTTCATGGCACCTCCAGCCGGCCTCGGCGCCCCCGGGCCGGGGTACGCGCTCAGGAACAAGCAAGCACCGGGACCGGTGGTCGGCAATTCGCCGCGCACCGGTCCCAGTGATGGTTGTTCCTACGTCCGAGGTGGTCAGACGTCGATGCTGTCCTTCGGAGCGCTTCCGCTCTGCCCCTGCGCCGCCTCGGCCGCCGCCTGCTTCTTGGAAGCGCGCAGGCTGGTGATCGTGGTGACGATCAGGACGGCACAGATCACGCCGAGCGACACCGGAATGCTGATCTCGGGGACGTGCACCCCGGACTCGTGCAGGGCGTGGAGCACCAGCTTCACGCCGATGAAGCCCAGGATGATCGACAGGCCATAGCTGAGGTGGACCAGCTTCTTCAGCAGGCCGCCGATGAGGAAGTACAGCTGGCGCAGGCCCATCAGGGCGAACGCGTTGGCCGTGAAGACGATGTACGGGTCCTGTGTCAGGCCGAAGATCGCGGGGATGGAGTCGAGGGCGAACAGCACGTCGGTGGTGCCGATCGCGAGCATCACGACCAGCATCGGGGTCATGACCCGCTTGCCGTTCTCCTGGATCCACAGCTTGGTGCCGTGGTAGCGGTCGGCCACTCCGAAGCGGCGCTCGGCCGCCTTGAGCAGCTTGTTCTCCTCCCACTCCTCGTCCTCCTGGTCCGCGCGGGCCTCCTGGATGAGCTTCCAGGCGGTCCAGATGAGGAAGGCGCCGAAGATGTAGAACACCCAGGCGAAGCTGGCGAGGATCGCCGCGCCGGCGGCGATGAAGATGGCCCGCAGGACCAGGGCGATGAGAACACCGATCAGGAGAACGCGCTGCTGGTACTGCGAGGGCACCGCGAACTTCGCCATGATCAGGACGAAGACGAAGAGGTTGTCGACGCTCAGCGACTTCTCTGTGATGAAGCCCGCGAAGAACTCACCGGCGGGCTGGCCGCCGCCGAACACCAGCAGACCGAGCCCGAAGAGCGCGGCGAGCACGATCCAGACGATCGTCCAGATCCCGGCTTCCTTGATCGACACGTCGTGCGGTTTGCGGCCGATGAAGAAGTCGACCGCGATCAGGGCGGCAAGGCCCACGATCGTCAGGACCCATAGGGTCACGGAAACATCCACTGCGCCTCCGGCAGTCGTTAACGGCAAATGTCAGCGTCGTCGCTGCCGGAGGTCTCTTCCACCCAAGGATGGGCCGACGCCCCGGGATCTGGCCGGATCCGTATTGACGGGTACGTCGCAGCAGACAGGGAGTACTCCCCTCCGTGCCGACAACAGTACCGCAATCACCAAGAACAGGTAAAGCGCTTGGCAAAAGAAGGACCAAAAACCCAGGTCAAGAGGCTTTACAAGTACTTGGTGCGGGCTGCCGCGACCTGGCTGAGCACCTGCTGGAGGATCTGGCTGCCGGGCGGCACAAGCGAGGGCTCGTACGTCCAGGCATGACCGACCCATGGGTCGGCGAGGTGATCGTCGGGCACGGACGTCAGTCGCAACAGCGAACGCCACAACGGGTCGAGCAAAGGACCGTATCCGGAGGACTCCTCACGGTCGGCCACCATCATCAGGTGAACGCCGAAGGCGGGACCCTCGTCGGCGAGGTAGCGCAGCTGGTTCACGGCACGGTCGTCGAAGCCATGCGGGAAGTCGTTGACGATCAGCAGCTGCTGCGAGGTGTCGAAGCCGGGCGGCAGGGAGTCGGCGGCGCCTCCCCGTACCGCCATCTGCACCAGGTCGACCCGCTGGGTGAGCCGCCCCAGCACGTCTGCCACCCCTGCGGCGCCGAGCGCGGGCGGGGCCGCGAGCACACCGGTCCGCACCAGAGGTGTCAGGGGCTGCGCCCCCGAGCCGGCCGGGTCGATGACATGGACGGTGAACTCACCCGCCGGATAGACGGCGAGCAGCCGGGCCGCGTGCGCGACCGCCGTCTCCATGGCGAGACGCCCCATGGCGTGCGAGTCGGTGAACGAACCGTCGGACGATCCGGTGTGGCCGCTGTCGATCCACAGGCCGCGCTCCAGCGGCAGCCGGACCAGCATCGGGATTCGGATCCGGTCGGCCTCGGGGAGACGGAGGTCGCCCAGGCGCAGCGCCATGGGGATCTCCATCGGCGGCCGGTAGGTATGCCATACCGGGTTGTCCCAGCGGGCGTACGCCGGCGGCAGGGCCGGTTCGACGACGTCGGCCTCGGCCGCGAGCTGGGAGAGGTCCCGGTCGAGGGCCTCCCTGGCCTGGGCGACGAGCTGTGCGTGCCGGGCGCGGGCCGCCTCACGGGCGGCGTCGCCCTGCCCGCCGATCCGGCTGCGCGGGTCGGACAGGACCTGCTCGAGCTCCTTGTCCATACGGGACTCGGCGAAGTCGACCGCGCTGCGGTAGGCGGCGGTGGTGCGGGCCAGGTCCTCGAACATGCCCCACACCTGGTTGTAGAGCCGCTCCTCCATGGACCAGCCGGTCGCGTCGCCCGCCACGGGCTGGGCGGGCTGCCCGGGGGCGGCAGGGGGTGCGGTGGGCGGCGGCGGGGGCGGAGCGGCGTTCTGGCGGCGCGGATGGCTGTAGTCGATCGGGCCGCCCGCGGTGGGCCCGGACGGCTGGGTGACGGCGGAGGGATCCGGTGCCGCGCCGGGGTACGGCGACTGCGGTGCGGGCTGTCCCGGGACGCTGGGCGGCTGCCCGCCGTACGGGGACGTGGGCGGTACGGGGCCGGGGGCGCCCTGTGGCGCGGTGCCGCCCTGGTCCGGGCCGAGGGCCGGGGTCGCGGTCTGGCGGGAACGGTCGCCGTCCGCGGTGCGCGGTGGGGGCATCTGCACCGAGCGGGCCAGCCCTCGGGCCACCGCCTCGTCGATGCCGCCCGCGAGCTGCCGGGCCTCGGGCAGGCCCTGGTCTGTGAGGAGTTCGGCGAGGCCGCCCGCATAGCCCTGGCCGACGGCGCGCACCTTCCAGGCACCCTGCCGGCGGTAGAGCTCCAGGGCGACCACGGCCGACTCGGTGTCCAGGCCGGTGAGGGTGTAACTGGCGATCTCGCCGCCGTCGAGGCCGGTGACGGCGACGAACGGGGCGGCGACGGCGCCGAAGCGGACCGGGCCCGCCCCGCCGGGCAGGGCGAGCAGCACACCGACACGGTGGACGGCCTCCGGCAGGGCGTCCAGGTCCACCGCGAGGCGGTGGTCGGCGGCGGCCTGCCGGGAGACCTCGAGACCGGGCTGGGTGGGTGCGCCCGGATGGGCCACCCATTCCACTCCGTGGATCCTGCCGGTCTCGTCGCTGAGCGCGGCCGCGGTCACGATCGGCGTGCCGGCCGAGACCCGGATCTCGAGACGGGCCTGGGAGAGCGGGTGGTTCTGCCCCCGCACCAGCTCGGCCGTCATCGCCTTCGTCCCCCTGTGTCGTTGTGTGGTGTCGTCTGCCGCTCGCCGGCCCGCCCCGAGCGGCTGCCTCCTGAGGCCTTAGAGAACGGGCAGGATCGTCGGCATGAGGTCCTGGAAGGTGCGGCCGTTGGCCGGGTTGCCCAGGGCCGTCATCGACCAGCCCGGGCCCGAGCGGTGCACCTTCGCCATGATCTGGGCCGTGTACTGGCCGCCGCCGGCCAGTGTGTAGCGGGCGAGCTCCTGGCCGTTGGTCTCGTCGACCAGGCGGCAGAACGCGTTCTGCACCTCCTGGAACGTCTGGCCCGTGAAGGAGTTCACGGTGAAGACGATCTGGTCGATGTGGACCGGGACCCGGGAGAGGTCGACGAGGATGGCCTCGTCGTCGCCGCCCTGGCCGACACCGCCGACGAGGTTGTCACCGGTGTGGCGCACCGAGCCGTCGTCGCTCACCAGGTGGCGGAAGAAGACGACGTCGACCGGCTGCTTGTCCGCGAACAGGACGGCGGAGGCGTCGAGGTCGATCTCGCGCGTCCGTGAGCCGAACAGGCCGCGCCGGGGAGCCGCCTGCCAGCCGAGACCCATCCGCACCGCGGTCAGGCTGCCGCCGTCGTTCTTCTGCAGACTGATGGCCTGACCCTTGGTCATGTTGATGGTCACGCGCTGATTCCCCTCTCGAACATCCCCTGTTGCCGCGCATTCGCGGTTGACCAGAACCCTACGCAGGGGCACTGACAGTGACGTAGTCCGGACCGCGCTTTGTGTCGGTCTTGCAACACTGCGCGTACGGGGTCCGCTGTCAGGCCAGGCCCGCCTCCTTCATCTGGCGCAGCTCCTTCTTCATCTCGGAGACCTCGTCGCGCAGCCGGGCCGCGATCTCGAACTGGAGGTCCGCGGCGGCGGCCCGCATGCGGGTGGTGAGCTCCTCGATCTGCCCGGTGAGTTCGGCCGCGGGGCGGTCGGTCGGGACCGTTTCCTTGGCCTTGCCCCTGCCCTTGCCCTTGGCGGGCTTGGCCCCGTCGGCGGCCTTGCCGCCCAGGGAGGGCACGGGCGCCTTGGCGCCCCCGCCGTCCTTGCGCCCCTTGCGGTAGCCCGAGCCGAGCAGCTGCTCGGTGTCGATGTCCTCACGGGCGATCTGGGCGACGATGTCGTTGATCTTCTTGCGGAGGGGCTGGGGGTCGATGCCCTGTTCCGTGTTGTACGCGATCTGCTTCTCCCGGCGCCGGTTGGTCTCGTCGATGGCCTTCTCCATCGCCGGGGTGATCTTGTCGGCGTACATGTGGACCTGGCCCGAGACATTGCGCGCGGCGCGGCCGATGGTCTGGATCAGGGAGGTGCCTGAGCGCAGGAAGCCCTCCTTGTCGGCGTCCAGGATCGCCACCAGGGACACCTCGGGCAGGTCGAGGCCCTCCCGCAGGAGGTTGATGCCGACGAGCACGTCGTACTCGCCGGAGCGCAGCTCACGCAGCAGCTCGACGCGGCGCAGGGTGTCGACGTCGCTGTGCAGATAGCGCACCTGGATGCCCAGCTCCAGGAAGTAGTCGGTGAGGTCCTCGGCCATCTTCTTGGTGAGCGTGGTGACCAGGACGCGCTCGTCCTTTTCGGTTCGCGTCCGGATCTCGTGCACCAGGTCGTCGATCTGGCCCTCGGTGGGCTTGACGACGACCTCCGGGTCGACCAGGCCGGTGGGGCGGATGATCTGCTCGACGACGCCGTCCCCGCGGGAGAGCTCGTAGTTTCCGGGGGTCGCCGACAGGTAGACCGTCTGGCCGATGCGCTCCTGGAACTCCTCCCACTTCAGGGGGCGGTTGTCCAGGGCGGAGGGCAGCCGGAAGCCGTGGTCGACGAGGGTGCGCTTGCGGGAGGCGTCGCCCTCGTACATGGCGCCGATCTGGGGCACCGTGACGTGCGACTCGTCGATGACGAGGAGGAAGTCGTCCGGGAAGTAGTCGAGCAGCGTGTTGGGCGGGGAGCCGGGCTGGCGGCCGTCGAAGTGCATCGAGTAGTTCTCGACGCCGGAGCAGGAGCCGATCTGGCGGAGCATCTCGATGTCGTACGTGGTGCGCATCCTGAGGCGCTGGGCCTCCAGGAGCTTGCCCTGCTTCTCCAGCTCCGAGAGGCGCTCGCCCAGCTCCTTCTCGATGTCGTTGACCGCCCGCTCCAGCCGCTCGGGTCCGGCGACGTAGTGGGAGGCCGGGAAGACGTACAGCTGCTGGTCGTCGCTGATGATCTCGCCGGTGAGCGGATGGAGGGTGGACAGCGCCTCGATCTCGTCGCCGAACATCTCGATGCGGACGGCCAGCTCCTCGTAGACCGGGAAGATCTCGATGGTGTCGCCGCGGACGCGGAAGGTGCCGCGGGTGAAGGCCATGTCGTTGCGCGTGTACTGGATGTCCACGAAGCGGCGCAGCAGCTCGTCCCGGTCGAACTCGTCGCCGACCCTGAGGGGGACCATCCGGTCCACGTACTCCTGCGGCGTACCGAGACCGTAGATGCAGGAGACCGAGGCGACCACAACGACGTCGCGGCGGGTGAGCAGCGAGTTGGTCGCGGAGTGGCGCAGGCGCTCGACCTCCTCGTTGATCGAGGAGTCCTTCTCGATGTAGGTGTCCGACTGCGGGACGTACGCCTCGGGCTGGTAGTAGTCGTAGTACGAGACGAAGTACTCGACGGCGTTGTTCGGGAGCAGCTCGCGGAACTCGTTCGCCAGCTGGGCGGCCAGCGTCTTGTTCGGCGCCATCACGAGGGTGGGGCGCTGAAGCTTCTCGATCATCCACGCGGTGGTGGCGGACTTGCCGGTGCCGGTCGCGCCGAGCAGGACGACATCCTTCTCGCCTGCCTGGACGCGCCGGGCGAGATCGGCGATGGCCGTCGGCTGGTCGCCGTTCGGCTGGTAGGGGCTGACGACCTCGAAGGGCGCCACCGTGCGTTCGATCTGGGAAACGGGCCGCATGGAATCCACCGTACGACCCCGCACTGACAATGGGCTCCGATCAGCGCTTCTGCGGGGTTCGGGAGCGGCTGTGCTCCACGGGGCGGCGGGGGCGGAACCGCAGTCGGTGCGCCGAGTGGCGGACGGCGCTGTGCGTGTGGGCGGGAACGCCGGGCTTCTGCTCGACGGGAGCGACGGTGGGCTTCCCCATGACCATCAGCGGATCGAACATCACCACGACACCCGCGAGCAGGAGGAAGGCCAGCGGGCCGATCAGCATGGGCGCGAGCAGGGCCGCCGGCGACTCTCCCGATGTGGGGGCGCCCGTGCCGTGGAGGTGGACGTCCAGGGCGGCCATACCGGTGTAGTGCATGCCGCTGACGGCGAGCCCCATGACAAGGCTGGCGCCCACGCTCCACAGGAATCCCCGGACCTGGCCGGCCGCCCACAGCGCGGCCGTGGCGGCACACATGGCGATCGCGACGGAGATGCCGACGGTGAAGGTGTTGTACTCGAGCTTCCCGTCCAGGCGCATGCTGGCCATGCCGAGGTAGTGCATCGACGCGATGCCCAGACCGGTGATGGTGCCTCCGGTGAACAGGGCCGTTCCCCGGGCGCCCTTGTAGCCCACGATGAAGACCCCGACGCCCACCATGACGACCGCCACGGCGAGGCTCGCGAAGGTCATCGCCTTGTCGTAGTGGATCGGGGTCTCCTGGACCGTGAACCCCATCATCGCGACGAAGTGCATGGTCCATATGCCGGAGCCGATGGCGGCGGAGCCGAGGGCGAGCCAGCCGGGGCGCCACGACTGGGCGACGAGCATGGATCTGGTGGTGCACCGCAGCCCCAGGGCGCCGCCGAGGCAGGCCATGAGGTAGGCCACCAGGGGTGTGACCAGGCCGTAGCTGAATCCGTCGACCGTGCCCTGCATGCGCGGCTGCCCTTCCCGCCCTTTGCGTCCCGGAACTCCTGATGTGCCCCCCTCCCAGGACCGCACGAGCGGTCAGGGTTGACGCAGAGAGTATGACTCCCACCGGAATGGTCGAACGACTTTCCGGCAAAGAAACACGGCCTTGCCCCAGTTGTGCGGCACCAGTGAGCGGACTTGGGTCATCTGCGTTCAACCTGTGGCCATCCTGCACCCCTCTCGCGTTGACCCTCTGCTGTCACAGTTGATCTGTCTGTGATGCCGCCGAACGCTCACGCGAGGAGTACGCATGCACGCGCGCGCTGTTGCCGCCTCCACCACCGCACTCCTGGGGACCGCCGCTCTCCTCGTCCCCGTCTCCCCCGCCGGGGCAGCGGACGCCGAGGGGGCGCCGCTGGTCATCGCCCACCGGGGCGCTTCCGCGTACGCGCCCGAGAACACGCTGGCCGCCGTGGACAAGGCGGCGGAGCTGGGCATCCCCTGGGTGGAGAACGACGTCCAGCAGACCAGGGACGGCGAGCTGGTGGTCGTCCACGACGACAACCTGCGGCGCACCACCGATGTCGAGGAGGTCTTCCCCGGGCGGGCCCCCTGGAAGGTGAAGGACTTCACCGCCGCCGAGATCGCCCGTCTCGACGCGGGCAGCTGGTTCGGCCCGGCCTACGCGGGCGCGCGCGTGCCGACGCTGGAGCAGTTCGTGGACCGCCTCGAGCGGCACCATCAGAAGCTTCTCCTGGAGATCAAGAACCCGGAGCTGTATCCGGGCATAGAGCGCCGGACTCTCAAGGTGCTCAGCAACGAGGGCTGGCTCGACAAGTCACATCTGGCGGGCCGGCTGATCGTGCAGAGCTTCAGCGCGGACAGCGTGCGGACGGTCCACGAGCTGAAGCCCGGGGTGAAGACCGGCTTCCTGGGGACGCCCCCGGTGTCGGAGCTGTCCTCCTACGCCGGTTTCGCCGACCAGATCAACCCGTCGTACGGCTCGATCTCCACGGCGTACGTCTCCGCCGTCCAGGGGTTCGACGGACCGCACGGCACGCCCATGGAGGTCTTCACCTGGACGGTCGACGACGCGACCACGGCCAAGCGGGTCGCCCGGTACGGCGTCGACGGGATCATCACGAACAAGCCGGACGTGGTGCGGGAGGCCGTGGGCGGGTGATCCGCCGCCCCGGCAGCAGCCTGCCGGCCCTGCCGCCGCGGCGGCGCTGTCAGTGGTGGGCCGTACGGTGGGCGCATGGACAGCCATGGGCAGGTTGAGCAGCGGGTCGTATGGAGCGTCGTCGACACCGGCATCGGTCCGCTGCTGCTGGCCGCGACCCGCGAGGGCCTGGTCAGCGTCGTGTTCCATGCCACGGACGCGGTGCGGGACCGGGCGCTCGAGCGGCTGGCGTCGCGCCTCGGCACCGAGCCCGTCGAGGCGCCCGGCTCCCCGCTGCTGGCCGAGGCGATACGTCAGGTCGGGGCGTACTTCGCGGGTGAGCGACGCGACTTCGACCTGCCGCTGGACTGGTCGCTGATCTCCGGCTTCAACCGGGAGGTCCTGCGGGAACTGGCCTCGGGCGTGCCGTACGGCACGGTCGTCGGGTACGGCGACCTGGCCGGGCGGGTCGGTCAGCCGGGCGCCGCACAGGCCGTGGGCATGGCGATGGGCGCCAATCCGCTGCCGGTGGTGGTGCCCTGCCACCGGGTCGTCGAGAGCGGCGGCGGCATCGGCGGCTTCGGGGGCGGCCTGGAGACCAAGCGGAAGCTGCTCGCCCTGGAAGGGGTGCTGCCCGAGCCTCTCTTCTGAGGTCTCGGGCCTGCCTGAGGTCCCGGGCCCGGTCAGTCGTAGTGCCGCGCCTCGAAGACGTTGCCGTCCGGGTCCCGGAAATAGAAGCTGCGGGTGGCTTTGCCCCGGGCTCCGAAGGAGTCGTAGGAGAGCTCCGACACCGGTACGGCGCGTTCCTCGAGGCGGCCGAGAAGGGCGTCGAAGTCGCCGCGGGGCAGGGACAGGCAGACGTGGTTGACGGGGTGGCCGGCGCTGTCGGCGGCGCCGGGCAGCATCTTCATGCGTTCCGCGAAGGTCAGCGGCATGAGGTCGAGGATGGTCTCGTCGTTGACGCGCACGGAGGGGAACGGCACCTTGCCCGCGGCGAACTCGGTGAGCCTGACCGTCTCCATGCCGACGGCCTTCTCGTAGAAGTCGGCGGCGGCGACCGGGTCGCGCACCCAGAGGACGACGTGGTCGAGACGTGCGGTGTGGTCCGTCATGCACTCCAGGCTCGTGACGTCCGCGACGTCCCGCAAGTGTTTGGCCCGGCGCGCCGCCCGCCAGAGATGAGGGAGGACCGACTGACAGGAGGCAGGCGCGTGGTGCTGGTGATGTCGGAAGAGGTGCGGGCGGCGCTCGAGGCGCGGCGGCCCGTGGTTGCCCTGGAGTCCACGATCATCGCCCACGGTCTGCCGCGGCCGCGCAACCTTCAGGTGGCCCTGGAGCTGGAGGCGGCCGTCCGGCAGGAGGGGGCGGTGCCCGCGACGATCGCCGTGCTGGACGGGCGGCCCCATGTCGGACTGGACAAGGAGCAGCTGGAGCGGGTCGCGAACGAGGACGGGATCCGCAAGCTGGGCCACCGCGACCTGCCGCTCGCGCTGGCCTCCGGGGCGAGCGGGGCGACCACGGTGTCGGCGACCGCGCTGCTGGCGGCGCGGTCGGGCCTACGGGTGTTCGCTACGGGTGGGCTCGGCGGAGTGCACCGGGAGTGGACGGTGACGCAGGACGAGTCGGCGGACCTCGGTCTGCTGGCGCGGACCCGGATCACCGTGGTGTGCGCCGGGGTGAAATCGATCCTGGACGTGCCGGCGACCTTGCAGCGGCTGGAGACGCTGGGTGTCGCGGTGGCCGGTTACGGCACCGAGAGGTTCCCGGGCTTCTATCTGTCCGACTCGGGGCATCCGGTCGACTGGACGCTGCGGACACCGGAGCAGGTGGCGGACGTCATGCGGGCCCAGGACGCGCTCGCCGAGCCGGAGTCGGCGCTGATCGTCGCCAACCCCGTCCCCGAGGAGGAGCAGCTCGATCCGGAGCTGCACGCACGCGTGCTCGCGGACGCGCTGCACGCGTGCGAGGCGGCGGGAGTCACCGGTCCGGCGGTCACGCCGTTCCTGCTCGACCATCTGGTGCGGCACACCGACGGGGCGTCGCTGAGCGCCAACCTGGCGGCGGTCCGCGGCAATGTACACCTCGCGGCGCGGATCGCGGCGGCCTGGGCCCGGAGGTGACCGGGATCGAAGCCGGGATCGAGGCCGGGACCGGTCTCGGCCCCGGTCGCTCCAGGGGACGTGACGAGCGCTCCACGGAGGGCGGGGCGCTGCTGGTCGTCGGGGATGTGATCACCGATGTCGTCGCGCGGTACGGGGGGCCACTCGCGGCGGGCACGGACACAGTGGCCTCGATCCGGACGGTGCCGGGCGGGGCGGGCGCCAACGTGGCGTGCTGGGCGGCACACCGGGGCGAGGCGGAGGTACGGCTGTTCGGGCGCGTGGGCGCGGATGCGGCCGCCTGGCACGAGCGTGAACTGGCCGCCCACGGCGTTCGCCCGCACCTCGTCGTCGACCCGGCGGCACCGACCGGCATGGTGATCTGCCTGGTGGACCGGGAGGCTTCGGCGGAGCGGACATTCCTCACCGACAGCGGCGCGGCGTTCCGGCTCGCACCCGCCGACTGGTCGGACACACTGCTCGACGGGGTGGCCCGGCTGCATCTGTCGGGGTACCTCCTGTTCTCCGAACCGGGTCGCGCGCTGGTGACGGTGGCTCTGAAGGCGGCACACGCGCGTGGCGTGCCGGTGAGTCTGGACCCGGCGTCGGCCGGGTTCCTCACCGAGCTGGGCGTCGAGCGTTTCCTGGAACTCGTCGAGGGCGTGGACGTGCTGCTGCCCAGCCGGGACGAGGCATGCCTGGTGACGGGGCTGGCCGACGCGGCCGACGCGGCGGCCGAGCTGAGCCTGCGCATCCCGTTGGTCGTCGCCAAGCAGGGACGTGAAGGAGCACTCGTGGCCCGTTCGGGAAAGGTGTGCGCCCGGGTTCCCGCCGTGCCGGCGACGCCGCGGGACCCCACCGGCGCCGGTGACGCCTTCACGGGCACGTTCCTCGGCGCCCTGCTCGCGGGCGCCGCGCCGGAGAAGGCGGCGGCGGAGGGCTGCCGGGCGGGTGCGCTGGCAGTGGAGCGGGTGGGCGGCAGGCCGCCTCTGCCCGGCTGACGTCCCACGCCCGCGCCACCCCTGGCTACCGCTTGCGTCCCCGCTACTGCTTGCGTCCCCACGCCGAGATCATCGGTGGCGTCGTGAGGTCGAGCGTGCCGGATGTGACGTTCATGAGGTGCCGCTGGATGTCCTGTTCCGAGGCGAGGCCCGCGGTGACCAGCTGGTCGCGGATCTGGCGGACCGTGGCGGACTCCAGGGCCGCACAGGCCGGTGAGGCGATGGGGAAGTAGGCGTCGGCCTGGACGCGGGTCAGGCCGGCCTCCCGGAGCAGACGCGGGAGGGTGCGGCCGCAGGGGAGGTCGGTCCCGCGGTCGGCGAGCAGCTTGCGGAAGCTCTGCCGCAGCCGGTTCGCGAGCTGCTGCTCGGGGCCGTACTCGTCGGGACAGAGCAGGGGCTGAAGGGCGGGGTCGACGTCTTCGACGAGGAGGCGCCCGCCGGGGCGCAGAGAGTCGGCCATGGACCGCAACGCCCGTCGCCGGTCGGTGACGTGGACGAGAGCGAGGCGGGCGTGCACCAGGTCGAAGCCCTCCCCCGGCGGGTCCTGCGCACCCAGGTCGTGGACGCGGACCTCGACGGGCGGCCGGGCGCCCCGCGCGAACCGAGAGGTGTCGGCATCGGTCGCGACGACGCGTCCGGTCGGGCCGACCTTCTTCGCCAGCCAGGACACCACGGACGGGCCGCCGGCGCCGACCTCCCAACACCGCCAGCCGGATCCGACGCCGAGTGCTTCGAGATGCCGGAACGTCGTGGGGTCGAAGAGGGAGGCGAAGGCGCTGAAGTGCTCTGCCGCCTCGGTCTGCCGGTTGTCGAGGACGTGCCCATCGGTTCGCGTCATGCCGCGATCATCCCATTTGTCTGACTTGTTCTTAATCGTCGACGCTCCGGTAAGGAGAACCGCGCAGCCCCCGCACGCGTCGATGTCTCAGAACAACGGCACCGGCGATCGCTCGTCCACAGCCGGGAACAAAGCGGAATGAGTCGTTTCCACAGGCTTACCCGCAGCTCACGTGGGCCTGGCAGACTGGCGCGGCAAGGCGCAGGAACGGCGCGAGGAGTTCCACGCAAGGAGATCCGGATGTCCATGGCAGGGAATCTGCGGAAGGTCACGAGCCTCGGCGGGGTCGGCGGCCTTCGCAAGGTGGCTCGGCTGGCCCGGCGGCGCCCGCGCGTCGACCTGAGTCACCCGGCCCGCTCCCCCCTGGGCTCCTCGGTGGTGAACTGCGTGACGTACCGGGACGGCGTCCGCACCCCCGCGCGCGGCGATCTGGTGGATGTCGTGGAGCGGGTGCGCAAGAGCCGGGAGGGCTTCGTCTGGCTCGGCCTGCACGAGCCGACCGACCAGGAGTTCGCGGGCATCGCAGAGCTCTTCGACCTGCACCCGCTGGCCGTCGAGGACGCCGTCGAGGCCCACCAGCGCCCCAAGCTGGAGCGGTACGGAGAGACGCTCTTCGCGGTGTTCAAGACGGTCTGCTACGTCGAGCACGAGGAACTCACGGCCACGAGTGAGGTGGTGAACACCGGCGAGATCATGGTGTTCGTGGGTGAGGACTTCGTGATCACGGTGCGGCACGGCCGGCACGGCTCGCTGGGTCCGCTGCGCGAGGAGCTTGAGTCCGATCCCGGCCAGCTGGCCAAGGGCCCCTCCGCGGTGCTGCACGCGATCGCGGACCACGTGGTCGACGACTACCTGACCGTCACGGACTCGATGCAGGCGGACATCGACCAGGTCGAGACGGATGTCTTCGCGGAGACCGGCGCGCGCGCCGACCCGGGGCGCATCTATCAGCTCAAGCGTGAACTCCTCGAGCTGAAGCGGGCCGTGGTGCCGCTCAGCCGCCCGCTGGAGGATCTCGCCACCCGGCCGATCCGAGCGGTCGACCCGGAGATACAGGCGTACTTCCGCGACGTCTCGGACCATCTGCTGCGAGCTAAGGAGCAGATCGCCGCCTTCGACGAACTGCTCAACTCCATCCTGCAGGCGCACCTCGCGCAGGTCACGGTCGCGCAGAACGAGGACATGCGAAAGATCACGGCGTGGGCCGCGATCATCGCCGTGCCGACGATGGTCTGCGGCGTGTACGGCATGAACTTCGAGCACATGCCGGAGCTGCACTGGCGGTACGGCTACGGCATGGTCATCGGTGTCATATCCGTCGCTTGCGTGACGCTGTACCGGGCCTTCCGGCGCAGCGGCTGGCTCTGACGCGGGCCGTGACGCGCGAGGTGTGAACCCTCTGGGTCAGCGCGTGGTGGTGGAGTAGACGCTCTCTGCCCAGGAGGCGATCTGGTCGTCCGCCAGGTGCCGGGCCAGGTCGGCTTCGCTGATCATGCCGACCAGGCGCTTGTCCTGGATGACGGGCAGCCTGCGGATCTGGTGCTCCCGCATCTCACGGAGCACTTCGCCGACATCGGCGTTCGCGTCGATCCAGCGCGGGGTGCCCTTGGCCATCTCACCCGCGGTGGTCCTGGCGGGGTCGTGCCCCATGGCGACGCAGCCGACGACGATGTCGCGGTCGGTGAGGATGCCGCAGAGCCGCTCGTTCTCGTCGCTGATGGGCAGGGCGCCGACGTTCAGTTCGCGCATGAGCTGGGCGGCGCGATCGAGGGTTTCGTGGGCGGGGATCCACTGGGCGCCGCGGTGCATGATGTCTCCGGCGGTGGTCATGGAGTACCTCCCGAGGCCGGACGGCCGGCGCGGCGCGGGACGCACCGCGAGTCCCGACGCCCTTCATTCTCGCCGCGCTACCGGATGCCCGCACACGGAACCCGTCCACCGGACACCTCGAAACCCGTCTACCGGACACCGCCCTCGGAACCCGACGGCGCACGCCCGCCGGTATCCGCCCGGCGGCGCCCGCCGGCCGACGTCCACCCGACGGCGGGCAGCCGCTCAACCGCTCCATGCCGGATGGCGCGGATCGTCGGCCCGCACCAGGACGTCGGCCGTGCCGGCCGGGTCCGTCTCGTGCTCGTAGCGCTCGAAGGCCGGCAGGGTCCAGTGCTCGGCCTCGGGCGTGCGGCGGCGCAGGGCGCCCGGGGAGAGCAGGACATGAACGCTCAGGTCGAAGGGGAACCAGTGCCGAAGGAGGAAGGGCCCGTGCAGCAACAGGACGGCACCGGGCGGGAGTTGGGTGTAGGGGCTGCGTGTGGCCCGGTCGGCGGCCGGGTCCCACAGGTCGGGCAGGACGCGGCCGTCGCCGTCGGCTTCGAGAGGGCCGAACACCTCGCGCCACAGGGCGCCGGTGTCGTACCAGCCGTTGTAATAGGCCTCCACGTCCCGGTGGCCGTACTCCAGCCGCACCGAGGCAGGGCGCAGGAAGCCCTCCGTGCCCACGACGAGCGACGAGCGGCCGCGTATGCGCAGCGCCTCGGAGACACGCTGGGCGAGATCCCCCGGGCAGGCGGCCGGAGCGCCGTCGAAGGCGATGCGGGGCCAGGGCGCTCCGTCGGCGGGCTTCAGGTCGAGGAGGCGCTCGGCGAGCAGGTCGCCGAGCCGGTCCCAGGTGATCGCGTCGAGTCGCACACAGCCCATGATGCGTCAGGCCGGGGCAGGAACTGCCACCACCGCGGGCTCCTCGGACCCCGGGGAGGGACAGGCCGCGGGGAGGCGTCGAGATGGCCGGGGCCGGTCATGGCGAACGTGGTTCGTCCCGTCGTCGTTCGTCGCGTCGTCGTTCGTCGCGTCGTCGTTCGTCGCGTCGTCGTTCGTCGCGTCGTCAGGGGGAATGAACCACCTATGGTCCCCCGCGCGATGCTTCCGCCCCTCACCGGGTTCCTCGTCTTCCAGCCTCTCAAGCGCCGGTACTGCGCCGAGTGCCGGCGAGGCCCGCTGCCGCTGCTCGTCCTGGAGGACGGCGCCCCGCGCTGCCTCGACTGTGCCGACCTCGGGCATCTGGTGTTCCTGCCGAGCGGCGACACCGCGCTGACGCGCAGATCACGGGAGGAGAGCACGCTGTCGGCGGTGGTCGTGCGGTTCAACCGGCGCAAGGGCCGCTATGAACGGCAGGGCGTTCTGGTCGAGGAGGCGGCGCTGGCGAGGGCCGAGCAGCGGTGTCTCGCGGACGCCGAGGCGCGGCGGCGGCGCCGGGTGCGGGACGCGCGGCGGCGGGCGGCCCAGGACGAGCTGTTCGCTCTGGCCTTCGCGGCGGAGATACGGCGGCTGTATCCCGGATGCCCCGCCGACCGGGCGCACGCCATCGCCGCACACGCCTCGGAGCGGGGCAGCGGGCGAGTGGGCCGCAGTGCGGCAGGGCGGGCGCTGACCGAGGGGGCGGTGACCTCGGCGGTCGTGGCGTCCGTGCGGCATCTGGACACACCGTACGACCGACTGCTGATGAGCGGGGTGCCGAGACACGAGGCGCGGCGGCGGATCGCGGCGGCCGTGGAGACGGTGCTGAGGGGGTGGACGGAGGCCGGGCTCGATTCCGCCGGTTGACCCGGCGGGAGTCGGCGGGCGTCGGCGGGCGCCGAGAACGGTCGAGGGCTCGATTGCTGCGTCCCCGTGATGGCGAGGCGGCGAGCTGCCGCGTGGCATCCGTTGGACACGGCCGATCGGGGGATCGTGGACGTTCGCTTATGGCCCCGCGCCGCTCGGCCATGGTCACTGTGCTCGTACGGGAATTCACTTGTGGTGAGGAAGGGTGCCGGGCAGGATCCCGGCTCGACGGGCGGGAGAGGCTGACATGATCGACGGACCGTACTTCGTACTGACGGTGCTGGGTGTGCTCGGGACCGGCCTGGTGGCGGGGGTGTTCTGCGGCTTCTCGACCTTCGTCATGCGGGGCCTCGCCACGCTGCGGCCCGCGCAGGGGGTCGCCGCGATGAACGCGATCAACGTGGCCGCGGTGACGCCGCCCTTCATGGTCGTGTTCCTCGGGTCGGCGGTGCTGTGCGCGGTGATCGCCGTGGTGACGTTCGTGCTGTGGCCGGAGGAGGGGACGGTGGAGCTGCTGGTGGGCAGCGCGCTGTATCTGTTCGGCTCGTTCGGGCTCACCATGGTCGCGAACGTGCCGCGCAACGACGCGCTGCTCAAGCTGGAGCCGGGTACGTCGGAGGCGGCCGCGTACTGGCCGGCGTATGTGCGCGAGTGGACGATGTGGAACCACGTCCGCACGGCCGCCTCGGCCGGGGCGGCACTGGCGTACGTGCTGGCGCTCACCTGACGGCTCCCACCTGACGGCTCCCACCTGACGGCTCCTACCTGACGGCCGCGGCGATGGGCACCGCCCCGGAGGCGGACGTATCGTGGCCGGAGGAGTACCGCCCGACGACACACGGCCTGTCACACGCGCACGCAAGGAAGACGGCCATGGCCGACCCCAAGGGTTTCATGACCACGCCCCGCCAGGACTGGCCACGGCGGCCGGTGGAGGAGCGGGTGCGGGACTGGGACGAGGTCTACGTCCCCGGGGCGCTGCTGCCGATCATCAGCAAGCAGGCCGATCGCTGCATGGACTGCGGCATCCCCTTCTGCCACGACGCCTGCCCGCTGGGCAACCTGATCCCCGAGTGGAACGACCTGGTGTCGAGGGAGGACTGGCGGGCGGCCGCGGACCGGCTGCACGCCACGAACAACTTCCCGGAGTTCACCGGCCGGCTGTGCCCGGCGCCGTGCGAGGCGGGGTGTGTGCTGGCGATCAACCAGCCGGCCGTCACCATCAAGAACGTCGAGTGCGCGATCGCCGACCGGGCGTGGGAGGAGGGCTTCGCGCCCCCGAGGCCGCCGGAGCGGCTGTCCGGCAAGACGGTCGCGGTGATCGGTTCGGGGCCCACCGGACTGGCCGCGGCCCAGCAGCTGACCCGGGCCGGGCACACGGTCGCCGTGTACGAGAGGGCCGACCGGCCCGGCGGGCTGATGCGGTACGGCATCCCCGAGTTCAAGATGGAGAAGCACCATCTGGAGCGGCGGCTGGAGCAGATGCGGGCCGAGGGGACCAAGTTCCGTACGTCGACGTCGGTCGGGCAGGACATCGGGGCCGATGAGCTGCGGACCCGGTACGACGCCGTGGTGCTCGCCACGGGGGCGACCGCGTGGCGTGAACTGACAGTGCCGGGGCGGGAGCTGACGGGGGTTCACCAGGCGATGGAGTACCTGCCGCTCTCCAACCGGGTGTGCGCGGGCGATCTGGAGGCCTCCCCGCTGTCGGCCGCCGGGAAGCACGTCGTCATCGTCGGCGGCGGCGACACCGGGGCGGACTGCCTGGGCACGGCCGTCCGGGAGGGTGCCGCGTCGGTGACCCAGCTGGACATCTACGCGCTTCCGGAGGCGGAGCGCGACGAGGACGCCGAGCCCTGGCCGACGTATCCGATACGGATCTACCGGCTGTCCGCCGCGCACGAGGAGGCGCGTGATCTGCGGACCGCTCCGGTCGCCGACGCGGACGCGCGGCTGTTCGCGGCGTCCACGCTGCGCTTCGACGGCGACGCGGAGGGACATGTGCGGTCGCTGCACCTGGTCGAGGTGGACGCGCGGCGCCGCCCGGTGGAAGGCACCGGGCGGACACTCCCCGCCGACCTCGTGCTGCTCGCCCTCGGCTTCTCCGGGCCCGACCGGCAGGACGGCCTCGTCGACCAGCTGGGGCTGGCGATGGAGCCCCGCGGCACCGTCACGCGTGACGCCGGTTTCGCCACGAACGTGCCCGGCGTGTTCGCCGCGGGTGACGCCGCCCGGGGGCAGTCGCTCATCGTCTGGGCGATCGCCGAGGGGCGGGCCGTGGCAGCCGGGGTCGACCGGCATCTGACGGGCAGTTCGCGACTGCCGTCACCGATCGGGCCGTACGACCGGCCCATGGCGGTCTAGAAAGCGGTCCCCATGGCCGTCTGGCAAAGCGGTCCCCATGGCCGTCTGCAAAGCGGTCCCCATGGCGGTTTGGGAAGGGGCCCCATGGCGGTCTGGAAAGCGGTCACGAGAGACGGCCGTCCTCCGGAAGGCGGTCACCGCTCGTCCGTGCCCGCTACCTTCGCCGTGGACAGCGCCACCCGGTTCCAGGTGTTGATCGTGCAGATCACGGCGAGGATCTGGGCCAGTTCCCGTTCCTCGAAGAGGGACGCGGCCTGCGCGTAGACGTCGTCCGGGACTCCGGCGTCGGCGACGAGGGTCATCGCCTCCGTGAGGGCGAGGGCCGCCTGCTCCCGCTCGGTGAAGAAGTGGCGGGCCTCTCGCCAGACGGCGACCATGTGCAGCCGGTCCTCGCTCTCGCCGGCCTTGCGGGCGTCGTTGGTGTGCATGTGGAGGCAGTACGCGCAGTGGTTGAGGTGCGAGGCGCGGATCTGGATCAGTTCGACGAGGGCCGGGTCCAGGCCCTCACGGGCGGCGGCGTCGAAGGCGATGAGGGCCCGGAAGGCCTTCGGGGCGGACTGCGCGAACTCCAGCCGGGCCGTGTCCGTCGTGTGCGTGGTCGTCGTCATGTCCCTCAACCTACGATCCGCAAAGACCCGCTGTAGGGTGCATTCCCATGGCGAATTCGTGGGTCAATTCCGCGGAACGGATCGGGTCCGACCTGCATCTGGAGCTGTCCGGGCCGGGCGGCCGGCGCACGGCGCTGATCCGCGCGCTGCGCGAGGCCGTACGCGACGGGCGGCTCGCTCCGGGCACGCGGCTGCCGCCGTACCGCTCGCTCGCGGCCGACCTCGGTGTCGCGCGCAACACGGTGGCCGACGCGTACGCGGAACTCGTCGCGGAGGGCTGGCTCACCGCCCGTCAGGGCTCGGGCACCCGGGTCGCGGAGCGTGCGGAGCCGCTGCGTCCGGCCGCGCGCGTGCCGAAGAAGGCGCCTGAACGCGCGCGTGGCCCCCGGCACAACCTGCTGCAGGGCACGCCGGACATCTCGGCGTTCCCGCGCGCGGCCTGGCTGGCCTCCTACCGGAGGGCGCTCCAGCAGGCGCCCAACGAGGTGTTCGGCCCGGGCGACCCCGCGGGCCGGGCCGAACTGCGGGAGGCGCTCACGGAGTACCTGGCCCGCGCGCGTGGCGTGCGGACCGAGCCCGGCCGGATCGTGATCTGCTCCGGCTTCGCACACGCGCTGCGGCTGCTGTTCGGAGGTGGTGTCCTGCGCGGGCCCCTGGCGGTGGAGGCGTACGGGCTCGGATTCCACCGGGAGGTCCTCGCGGGCGCCGGGGTGCGAACCGTGCCGCTGCCCCTCGACGAACACGGCGCGCAGGTCGACCGGTTGGGGCGCGAGCGTGCCGTGCTGCTCACTCCGGCGCACCAGTTCCCGACCGGCGGACCACTGCACCCCGCGCGCCGGGCGGCCGTGATCGACTGGGCACGCGCGCGTGGCGGGCTGGTTCTGGAGGACGACTACGACGGGGAGTTCCGCTACGACCGCCGGCCGGTCGGCGCCGTCCAGGGGCTCGACCCCGAGCGCGTGATCCACATCGGCTCGGTCAGCAAGAGCCTGTCACCGGCGGTGCGGCTGGGCTGGATGGTGCTCCCGGAGCGGTATGTCGAGGACGTACTGGCCGTGAAGGGCGAGCGCGAGGCATGGGTGAGCGTCCTCGACCAGCTGAGCCTCGCCGACTTCATCGTCTCCGGGTCGTACGACCGTCATGTACGGCGGATGCGGCAGCGGTACCGGAGGCGCCGGGACCGGCTCGTCGCGGCGCTCGCCGAGCACGCACCGCAGGTCGAGGTCACGGGGGTCGCGGCCGGGCTGCACGCGGTGCTGCGGCTGCCGCCCGGCACCGAGGCCTCCTCGGTCAAGGCCGCCGCCTGGCGGGGCATCGCCCTCGACGGCCTCGCCGCGTTCCGGCACCCGGACACGGACATGGCGGTGAGCGACGGCCTCGTCGTGGGATACGCGACTCCGTCCGAGCATGCCTACGGGCCGGCCCTGGAGGCGCTGTGCGGGGCGCTGCCGCCGCCGTGACCGGCCCGTCGGAAGCCCCTCAGGGCTTGCGCGCCACCGCCCCATAGCCCGGGATCACCCCGTCGTCCTGCCCGGGCACGGGCTCGCCCAGCTCGGGGTGCCAGTGGTGGGGCACCTCGACGCCGGGTTCGACGAGGTCGAGGCCGTCGAAGAAGCGGGTGAACTCCTCGCGGGAGCGCAGGGCCAGGGTGACGCCGGCGGCGCGGAGCTTCTCGGTCGCCGCCCTGGACTCCTCCGGGGTGAAGTCGGCCGTGGCGTGGGTGAGCACCAGGTAGCTGCCGGAGGGCAGTTCGGCGAGCAGGCGGCGGACCAGCTCGTGCCCGCCGTCCTCGTCGGAGACGAAGTGCAGCAGCGCGATGAGCGACAGTGCGACGGGCCGGGTGAAGTCCAGGACCTTACGCGCGCCCTCCAGGATGGTGTCCGGGTCGCGCACGTCCGCCTGGAGGTACTCGGTGGCGCCCTCGTCCGCGCCGCGCAGCAGGGCCGCCGCGTGGGCCAGGACGATGGGGTCGTTGTCGCAGTAGACGACCCGGGCGTCGGGGGCGATCTCCTGGGCGACCTGGTGGAGGTTGGGCTCGGTCGGTATGCCGGTGCCGATGTCCAGGAACTGCCGTACGCCGTTCTGTGCCAGCCAGCGCGTGGCCCGGTGCATGAAGGCGCGGTTGACGCGCGCCATCACCGGCACCCTCGGGTCGAGGGTGAGCATCTGCCGGCCCATCGCCTCGTCGACGGGGTAGTTGTCCTTCCCGCCGAGATACCAGTCGTACATCCGCGCGGGATGGGGTCTGGTCGTGTCGATCTGGACGGCCGTCGTGGGGTCCTGCCCGGTCATGAGGCACTCCGTAAGGCACAAAGGGTGGTCAATTCAGCACCAGCGTCAAAGAGTTGATTTCAGAATGTCGAGCGTCAGAGAGCCGAGTGTGGGCAAAGGCGATCACGTCAGGACAGCAGGAAGTCCGCCTTCCCCTCCTTCGCCCCCTCGATGAAGGCCGTCATCTCGTCAGTGGTGTAGATCAAGGCCGGACCGTCGGGGTCGGTGGACTGGCGGACGGCGATCCGGCCGTCGGCGAGCTTCATCGCCTCCAGGCAGTTCCCGCCGTTCCCGCCGCTCCACGGTTTGTGCCAGCCTTCGCTGCCCAAGTCACGCGCGGGCATGCCGTTGTAGACCTGTTTGCGCGGCTTGATGCGATCCATTCACAGCTCCTTGCGGAGATCCCGGAGGATCTCCTTCGTGCGATGTGCCGTAGCGGCCTGCGCCGCCATGCGGTCCATGACCTCGAGGTGGGTCGCCACCTCCGCGCGCGCGTCGAGATAGACCGCGCCGGTCAGGTACTCGCTGTAGACCATGTCCGGCAGTTCGGGCATGGCGAATCGGAACAGCACGAACGGCCCGTACGTGCCCGGGTGCGGCCCATTGGCGAACGGGGCGACCTGCAGCGTCACGTTGGGCAGCTTCGTGGCCTCGAGCAGTCTGTCGATCTGGGCACGCATCACCTCCGGGCCGCCGACCGGGCGCCGCAGCGCGGTCTCGTCCATCACGACCCACAGCCGGGGCGCGTCCTCGCGGGTGAGCAGGTCCTGGCGCTGCATGCGCAGGGCGACATGGCGCTCGATGTCGTCGGGCCGGGTCTGGCCGATGGCGCCTGAGCGGAGCACTCCGCGCGCGTAGTCCTCGGTCTGCAACAGGCCGGGGACGAAATGGGGTTCGTAACTGCGGATGACGCCTGCCGCGCCCTCCAGGCTCACGTACATCGAGAACCAGCCGGGCAGGATGTCGTGGAACCGCTGCCACCAGCCGGGCCTGTTCGCGTCCTCGGCCAGCTGGACGAAGGCGTCGGCCTCTTCGTCGGAGATTCCGTAGGCCTTCAGGAGCAGTTGCAGGTACGGGATTTTGAGCGCGACCTCGGCCATCTCCATACGACGGACCGTGGCGGGGGCGACGCGGAGGATGCGGGCGGCCTCCTCGCGCTTCATCCCGGCGCGTTCCCGCAGGTCCAACAGGCGTCGACCGAGGACGACCTGACCGACCGTCGGTGCGGACCGCGGTTCGCTCACGCTCCACCTCCACGAAGAGTTATGACGAGCCGGCCAAAAGAACGCTGACAGCCCGGCGGCGCCATTCGAAGACCCTTTCGAAGAGCTGATCCGAACTGACGTTTCGAACGAATCTTCGACGATCTCAACTGGCGCCGCGCGGAGTGCTGTTGCGATGCAGTGTGCCACGGCCTTCCAGACCGTCACAGCGCACTCTGCAATTTTCAGAGTGACACTTGCCAAGTGTTCGCGCCGGGGCGATAGTGGCAAGCGTGATTCCGTCCGCGCCCTTAGGAACAGACGCCGCCGCAGGCCCTCTCGGCCTCGGCACCGCCGGAGTCGGCCCCGACCGGGCCGCCGCCGAGCGCCGGTTCCGTTTCGAGCTGGCCGCACATCCGGGTTCTCCCGCTCAGGCCAGACGCCTGACGCGGGCCCGGCTGACCGGCTGGTCGGTGTGCGAGGACACGTGCGACAGCGCGGCCCTGGTGGTTTCCGAGCTGGTCACCAACGCCATCGTGCACACGGCGAGCACGCACATAGTGTGCGAGCTGCACGACGGCGACGAACTGGTGCGGATAGCGGTGCGTGACGAGGGCTGCGCCCCTGGCCAGCCCCACGCGGCCGGCCGGACGCGGCCCGAGGAGGAGCACGGGAGGGGACTGCTTCTCGTCGACACGCTCTGCGAAGCCTGGGGTGCCCATGAGCACGGCCCCGGGATGCTGGTCTGGGCCGAGCTGCCGCGCACGGACACTCCGCGTGAGGCGTCGGAGCCCCGGAACGACCTGGGCTGGGGCGCCCGACCCAAGCCGGGTCCGTCCGAGGACTCGGGCGACGGGGACGGAGCCCACCAGGCCCGCCGCACGCGGAGCGCGCCTGAGGTCCCCGCGCAGGGGCGACGCCGAGAGCGGGGAGCGGCATGACGTCCGCGCCCGGTGGCCGTGTACTGAATCTGGACACACTCGCCCGCCTGCGGCGCGGACTGCGTACGCCGGGACCCTCCCTGCGCCTGCCCGTGCCCGATGGCATGACCGCGCCGCTCGGCTGCGACGCGGTCGCGGTTCCCGCCCGTCTCGGACGGCTGGTCATGCCCCGGCTGCCCCGCGCGGGCTGTGTCTACGCCGACGGCACGCACTGGTGGTGGCTGGTGCCGGCCGACTCGGATCACGCCCTGGAGTGGCCGGCTCCCGTGCGGTACGCCACGGGCGCGGTCGTCCCGGACGCCCCGGAGCTCCCCCGACTGATCCACCGCCCGGACGGCAAGCTTCCGTACACCCCGCCGATACCGCTGTACCTCGCCCTGTGCCGCGTGACGGGGACGGCTCCGGCGTGGTCACGGCCGGTCAGCGCGTAGGACAAGTCGACCAGGACACGTCGCACACAGCCATCCGTTCATGACTCGTCCGGCGCGTAACCCGCCGAGCACCTCCCGGTCGAGGGCTCCGCACCACCCCAACGCCCCCGCGCCGACCCACACCTCCCCCGGTCCGGTCGTGCGCCCGCGCGCATCCGGCGCCCCGGGCTGCGCCCTGCCCGGGCGGGCTCCGCCCCCGCGATAGTGGCCGTTCGTCCACAAGCGGGGCCTGAGCGGGGAGGTCGGTCGACGGTGGGGAAGAAGCGGACCGCGCCGGAGGTGTCCGAGTCGGAGCGGCTGCTCTTCGGGGGCCCGCTGCGCTACGACATGGGCTGGAACCAGCACGCCGACGCGTTCCTGGAGCTGAACTTCCGCGCCATGATCACCCGGTTGCCGTCCCTGCTGAAGTCCAGCCTCCAACTCGCCCGGCAGGCAGACCGGGGCGCCGCCCGGATCGTGCTGGCCTCCGAGGCGGGCCGGGGCGTCGCACAGGCGGTGAGCCTGCTCGCGGTCAACAGCGTGCTGGCCCGGCTGATGGGCGGCGGGCCGATCGAGGACCGGCTGCGCGGAGCCGTCCCCGCGCTGGTCACGGTGGCCCTCGTGATGCTGCTCGCGGCGCTGCTGCGGGCCGCGAGCACCTACGCCACCGGCCGCCTGGAGCCCAAGGTGGAGCGGGTGGCGACCGAGCGGTACCTGGAGCGGGCCGCGGCCGTGGAGCTGGCCGCGATCGAGGACCACGCGTTCCACAAACTGCTGGACACCGCCCAGTACGGCGCCGCCTCCGCCCGCCGGATGATCATGTACGGGACGCGCGTGATCAACGCGATGATCTCCCTGGTCGCGGCGGCCGGCGTGCTCACCGTGCTGCATCCGGCCCTGCTGCCGCTGCTGGTGACGATGACGCTGCCGAGCGCCTGGAGCGCACTGACCGTGGCCCGGCGGCGGTACGAGTCCTTCCACGCCTGGGTGCAGCACGCCCGCGCGGGCCGGCTGCTGGGCAACCTGCTGATCGAACCCGAGGCGGCCCCCGAGATCCGGGTGCACGGGGTGGGCGCGTTCCTGCTGCGGCACTTCCGCGCGATGTCGGAGACGGCCGAGGCCGAGCAGGCCCGCCTGGCCGGGCTCGCCGCCCGCACCGGCCTGATCGCGGCGGCGTGGACGGGCCTGGCGACGGTGGCGACGTACGCGACGCTCGGCGGACTGCTGCTGGCGGGGTCGATGGCGCTGTCGGTGGCGGGTACGGCCGTGATCGCGATCCGGACCGGCTCGCAGAGCCTCGACACGCTCGTGGTGGAGGTCAACGCGCTGCACGAGGAGGCGCTCTTCGTCGGCGACCTGCAACGGCTGTACACGGAGGCGGCGCAGCGCGCGATCCCGGCGGGTGGGCAGCCACTGCCGGAGGACCCGCGCGAGATCCGCTTCGAGAACGTCACGTTCCGCTACCCGGGCGACTCGGCCCGCCCCGCTCTCGACGACGTGACGCTGGCCCTCCCGCTGGGCCGGATCGTCGCGCTGGTCGGCGAGAACGGCTCCGGCAAGACGACCCTGGTCAAGCTGCTCGCCGGGCTGTACACCCCGGAGCGGGGGCGGATCCTGTGGGACGGCGTGGACGCGGCGACCGCCGACCGGAACCTGCTGGCCGAGCGGATCGCGATGGTGGCGCAGGACTTCAAGCGGTGGCCGTTCACGGCCCGGGTGAACGTCGCCCTGGGGCGTACGTCGGCGCCCGTGTGCGACGAGCGGCTGGCCGCGTCGATCGCCGAGGCCGGAGCGGAGACGGTGGTCGCGGACCTGCCGCGCGGCCTCGACACGCTGCTCGCCCGCAACTTCAGCGGCGGGCACGAACTGTCGGGCGGCCAGTGGCAGCGCCTCGGCATCGCCCGGGCGGCCTATCGCAGGGGCCGCATCCTGATCGTGGACGAGCCGACGGCGGCCCTGGACGCACGGGCCGAGCTGGAGGTCTTCGAGCGGATCCGCGCCCTGGCCGACAGCGGCCAGACGGTCGTACTGATCACGCACCGGCTGGCGTCCGTACGCCACGCCGACCTGGTGCACGTCCTGGACCAGGGCCGGCTCGTGGAGTCCGGGACGCCGGACGGGCTGCTGGCCACCGGCGGGCTCTACGCCGAGCTGTACGCGCTCCAGGCGGAGCAGTTCACCAAGCCGCCCACGACGGCTCCGCAGGTCGTGCCGGTCACGAAGGTGCCGGCGCCGAAGGCGGGCTGAGCCGCGCCTTTGCCGGGCCGTCCGTCAGGCCGTGGCGTCGGCGCTGTCGCCGCTGCGCACGATCACCAGGAACATGTCCGTCGCGAGGTCCATGACAACCTCGGCACGCAGGCCTTCCAGACGCCGCGCCTGCGCGAACTCCTCCGCCGGCCAGGAGCCACGCGGCCCACCGGCGGGAAAGCGCTCGAGCACCGTTCGCCCGTTCACCACCCTGCACCTCCATGTAGCGCTGTACTCGTAGAGTTAAACGCCAACCATGGGGTGAACGGCTCGCGAAGTGACGGTTCTGAGACGTAGTTGACACTCGTTCACCGCCAAGTGTGACCAACCTCTCAGCCTCTTGGCGGATGTGCTCACTTTGCGTGTCAATCGTCGTACTCGTCGTGATAGCGGATGCGCTCGCTTCCCGCAGTCGCCCCAAGAGCCGACGCGCGCCCCTTGGGCTCCTCCCACGCCTCCTGCCTGCCCAGCGCGGTGAGGTCCAGCAGGCTGGTGGTCGAGCCGAGGCCGTCGAGGCCGCGCTCGTACGTCGAGTAGGTGTGAAAGACCCGGTCGTGGTCCCGCAGGAAGCAGCTGAGGCCGGGCCGCTCGAGGAGCTCCCCCTCGTGGTCGAGTGTCACCTCGAAGTCGCGGTTGAAGTCGCTGCCGTGCGACGAGTACCAGGGCACTGTCCAGCCCATCCGGGCCTTGAAGGGCAGGATCTTCGGAAAGGGCGCCCGGGAGACGGCCGCGAACGACGTGCCACGGGCCTTGAGATGGGCGAGATGCCCTATTTGGTCCAGGAACCCCGAGCAACTGCGGCAGCCGGCGTCCCACTCGGGCGCGAACATGAAGTGGTAGACGACGAGCTGGTGCCGCCCCTCGAACAGGTCGAGCAGGGTGGCCTTGCCGTCCCCGCCCTCGAAGACGTACTCCTCGCCGACCTCCACCATGGGCAGTCCGCGCCGCTCGGCGCCCAGCGCGTCCCGCGCGCGGGTGGCGGCCTTCTCCTTGACCAGCAGTTCCGCGCGCGCCGCGCGCCACCGGTCGCGCGAGACGATCTCCGGCAACGACATGAACCCCTCCTGTACCCCTCCTGCGGCAACGGTCCGTCCGGGGTGGTGACCGCAGGGAGGGGCGGAACTCATCGCCGGCTCAGGAAGTTTTTTCCGCGTACGTCACCGGCAGCGCGACCAGGCCCCGGGCGCGCAGGGAGGGGCGCCACCGCGGGGCGTCGGACGCGAGGGCGAGGTCCGGGAACCGCTCCACCAGCGCGGCCAGGGCGATCTCGGTCTCGGCACGGGCCAGCGGCGCGCCAAGGCAGTGGTGGATGCCGTGGCCGAGGGCGAGATGACCTGAGGTGTCCCGGCCGAGGTCGAGCCGGTCGGGGTCGGGGAAATGGGCCGGGTCGCGGTTGGCGGCGGCCAGGGACAGCAGAACGGTCTCCCCGGCGGGCACGGTGACGTCCCCGATCGTCACGTCCTCGGTCGGGAAGCGCCGGATGGCGAGCAGGGCGGGCCCCTCATGGCGGGCGAACTCCTCGACGGCCGCCGGGATACGCGCCGGGTCGCCGCGCAGGGCGGCGAGCTGCTCGGGGTGCTCCAGAAGGCCCAGCACGGCGTTCCCGATGAGCTGGACGGTGTTCTCGTACCCGGCGAAGAGGATGAGGAAGGCCAGGGACATCAGCTCGTCCTCGGTGAGCCGGTCGCCCTCGTCGCGGACCGCGATCAGGTCGGAGAGCAGGTCGTCGGCGGGCTCCGCGCGCTTGGCGGCGATCAGGCCGGTGAAGAAGCCGAGCATCGCCACGACCGCCTCCTTGGCGGCCGCCGGGCGGGCCGGGTCGGGGGCGACGAGCGCGTCGGTCCAGGCACGGAAGTCCGGGCGGTGGTCGTGGGGACGCCGAGGAGGTCGCAGATCACGGTGATCGGCAGGGGTGCGGCGTAGGCGGCGATCAGGTCGGTGGTGCCGTGCGGGCCGAGCGCGTCGAGGAGGCGGTCGGCGGTCCGGCGTATGGGGGCGCGGAGGTACTCGACGCGGCGCGTGGTGAAGGCCCGTGCGACCAGGCGGCGGATGCGGGTGTGGTCCGGCGGGTCCATGTTGAGGAGGTTGGCGTCCAGGGCCGGCGGCAGGGACAGGCCCCGGTAACTCCCCTCCTTCGCCCGCGCCTTGTCCAGCGAGAGCCGGGGGTCGGCGAGGGCCGCGCGGACGTCCTCGTACCTGGTCACCAGCCAGGCGGGGCTGCCGTCGGGGCCGGCTGTGCGGTGTACCGGCGCGCTCTCGCGCAGGCGCCGGTACACGTCGTGGGGGTTTTCGAGGAGGCCGTGGGCTGGATCCATGCGGGCCAGCCTAGGGAATCAGGTGTCGTACTCCTGGATGCGGCGGCCGTGGCCGCGGTCGACGAGCGCGGGCAGGCGCTCCTCCAACTCCCCCGCCACCGCGGGCACATCGATCGTCAGCAGCGTCCGGTCGCGCATCAGGATCCGTCCGTCGACGATGGTGGTGCGGACGTCGGCGGAGCGGGCGCTGTGCACGAGGGTGGCGGCGAGGTCGTGGACGGGCCGGGTGTGCGGGCCGGTGAGGTCGACCAGGACGATGTCCGCCCTCCGGCCCGGCGCGATGCTGCCGACGCTGTCCCCCAGCCCCACGGCACGGGCGCTCTGCAGGGTGGCGTGGTGAAGGGCCTGGCGGGAGGTCAGCCAACGGGGGTCGCCCTCGGCCGACTTCTGGACCAGCGAGGTGAGGGCCATGGACTCCCACACGTCGAGGGAGTTGTTGGAGGCGGCGCCGTCGGTGGCGAGTCCGACGTCGACGCCGATGTCGCGCAGGGCGCGGACGGGCGTGGTGTCGGGCCAGGCGAACTTGAGGTAGCCGCGGGGCGCGGTGGCGACGGCCGTACGACCGTCCGCGCGCTCCATGACCGGCAGGTCGCGGTCGGTGATGCCGGTGCCGTGGGCGAGGAGCAGGTCCGTGTCGAGGATGCCGGTGCGGGCCAGGACCTCGACCGGGGTGACGCCGAGGCGGGCGAGGCTGGTGTCCGTCTGGTCGCGGTTCTCCGCGGCGTGGATGTGCACGGGCAGGCCGTGCGCGCGGGCGAGCTCGGCGGTGGCGGCGAGGTCGGTGTCGTCGACCGTGTAGGGGGCGTGGGGCGCGAGCGCGGTGGTGATACGGCCGTCGGCCGAGTCGCGGTGCCGCAGCGCGAACTCCAGTGACCTCTCCCGGCCCTCGGGGCCCTGCGAGGAGAAGTAGGCCTCGCCCAGCAGCGCCCGCATACCGCTCTCGGCGACCACCGCGGCGACCTCGTCCATGGCGAAGTAGTGGTCGGCGAAGCAGGTGACCCCGGCCCGGATCATCTCGGCGCAGGCGAGCCGCGCGCCCAGCTCGACGTCCTTCGCCGTGAGGTTGGACTCGACGGGCCAGACGACATCGTTGAACCACGCCTCGGTGGGCAGGTCCTCGGCGAGGCCGCGCAGCGCGACCATCGGCGCGTGCGTGTGACAGTTGATCAGGCCGGGCAGGGCGACCTGGCCGCGGGCGTCGAGCCGCTCGGCGGCGGCCAGGTCCGCGACCGCTGCGGTGCTCGTGACGGCCTCGACGATCCCGTTCCGCACGACGATCGCGGCGTCCTCCTCGAAGCCGATCCGCTCCTGATCGTCGTGCACGAGGACGGTGCACGCGCTGATGATGAGGTCGGCTGGACTGTCCGCGGCAGAAGGCGTCATCACGCCAACGTACGACGAGGACGCTATCCGGCGAGGGGTGTCCGGGGCAGTCGGATCCCCACCCGTTCGACGGGTCCGGTGAGTTCGTCGAGGACCGCGGCGAGGCGTTCCGTGTGGCGGGGGCCGATCCGGCCGGTGTCGTCGAGGTGCACGGCGCAGGCGGTCGTGGTGTCGACGAGCCGTTCGAGGAGGTCGGCCACCTCGTCGGCGCCCTCGGTGTGCCGGGCGAGGGCGGGCAGTTCGTGCGCGGAGAGGGAGATGGCCGTGCGGGCCTCGGCGAGAGTGCGGTAGGCCTCACGGCGCAGGGTCCAGCGGGTGGCGCGGTGGTCGGAGGGGGTGCCGGAGCCGCCGATGCGCGGGGCGTCGGCCTCGTCGAGGACATGGGTGAGGTAGGCGTACGCGGCTCGGCTGGCCGCCGCGAGCCGGGCGCGCACTCCCCCGCCGCGCTGTCCGGGCATCGGCAGATGTCCGACGATCAGCACGATCGCGCAGGCCAGCAGTGTTTCGCCGATCCGGCCCGCGGAGGCCTGGGCCTCGCCGCCGACCATGACCAGGGCGAGGACCAGGACGGTGACGACGGCGGTCTGGGCGGCGAAGTGCCGGGTGGCGACGGGTATCAGCGCCCCGCTGAGGGCGACCAGCGCGATGAGCCCTTCAGGGCGGGGCAGGACGGCGGCGAACCCGGCGAAGAGAAGAGCGCCGAGGACGGTCCCGGCGGCCCGGTTCAGCACCCGCGAGGCCAGCGGCCCCAGGTCGGGCTTGACGAGGAAGACGGCGGTGGCGGGCAGCCAGTACCAGTGCTCGTGCTGCCCGTACCACTGGGTCCGGTGCAGGGCCTGGGCGACCGCCGCACTGGCCCCGAAGCACAGGGCGACGCGCAGTCCGTACTCGCGTCCGGCGGTACCGAAGGCGGCGCGCAGCCGGTCCCTGGCGGTACGGGGCCGGGTGTGCAGCTCGCCGCCCCGGCCCTGGTCGAACACCTCGGCCGCCTGCAGCAGGGCGTCGTCGAGGGCGCGCAGGGCGGGCGCCGAGCGGGAGGGGGCGGGCAGCGGCCCGGTGTGGGCGTTGTCGCGTACGGCGGCGGCGAGCCGCCGGGGACCTTCGGATGCCCGTTCGGAAATGGCCTCTTCGGCCCAGGCCAGCGCGGTGGCGGCCTCGGCGAGGGGCAGCGCGGCGGCGTACTGCGCGTGCAGCCGCCGCTCGCTGGAGGAGGAGGCGTACCGGCGCAGCCGGGGCCCGGCGAGGGCGTCCTGGGCGTGGTCGAGGGCGGCGGTGAGCGCGGCACGGCGGCGGATGGCGTCCGGCCCGCCGACGGCGTCGAGCAGCTCGGCGACCGCGTCGTACACCCCGGCCACGGCCGCCCGCTCGCCGTCGAAGCGGAAGTCACCGGCGAGGGAGCCGGGCGTGGGCAGCACGAGCCGGAGCACGAGCAGCCAGCCGGCCCCGGCGAGGAAGGCGAGCGCGCGCTGCCACCCCGGCTCGGGCAGGGGCATTCCCGCGCCGATCGCCGCGCCGACGAGCAACTGCGTCCCGGAGGCGGAGGCGACGGGCCCCACGGCGCTCATCCCCCCGGCGACGAGCCCGACGACCGTGAGGACCACGGTCAGCACGACCGCGCCGGTCTCGTCCCCGGCATACGTCCCGATCACCAGACCCAGGGCACCGCCCAGCGCGGGCACCCCGAGCCGCTTGACCGAGACCCGCCGGCTGCCGGGCCGGTCGTTGATCCCGGCGAGCATGGCGGCGATGGCGGCGACGACACCGAGCGACGTACGCCCCGACCCCACCGCCACCAGCAGCAGCGGCCCTGCGGACAGGGCCCCTCGCGTCACCGCGCTCCAGGGCACCGGACCCCGCTGGGCGCGCAGGGCGTGCGCGAGCCAGGGTGGCAGCACAAGGGAAAAACGGCGGGACCGGGACACAGGGCTCCTGTCGTCACATCGAGGGCAGGGGTGGGCCTTCGGGCGACGGTGGCCGGGCGGGGTGTGGCTGTCCACGGTAGGCGGGGTTCCTGGAAGAAAGGTTTCCGGAACGTGACGGAGTGCGGGAGAGCCGGGTTCTTTATGAACGCAATCGGGGACGCGACCGGCGACGGCGGTCAGCCCCGCGCCGCGTCCACGGCCCGGCCGAGGAGTGTCTCCGCGTCGGTGATCGTCCGGGCGAGCGCGCCCGGGTCGTCCGTCAGGCTCCTCACCAGGTCGTCCATCCCGCGCAACCCCGCCCGCGCGAGGAGCCCCTTCTCGTTCGTGACCCACTCCCCGCGCGCTGCCAGCACCGCGTGCGCGGTCTGTGTCGTGGCGAGGGCGATCGCTCCCGCGACCTGGGTGAGGGCGCCCTTCGGGGCGTGGCCGGCCTTGGCGTAGCCGAGGGTGGCGGTGGCCATGCCGTGCCAGTGCCCGGGGGCGCGCTCGCGCAGGGCCCTCGGGTAGGAGGCGGGACGCGGCAGCTCGCCCCGCAGGACCTTGTTGATCGCGAGTTCGGCGACGAGCAGGTACGTCGGGATACCGGCCAGATGGAACATCAGCGGCTCGACGCGGAAGCGGCCTGCCTCGGCCTCCGGGCGCTCGTGTTCGACGACGTCCAGATCGCGGTAGTGGACGTCCACGCGCCTGCCGTCGATCGTCAGCCAGGCACCTCCGTTGAAGACTCCGCCACCCCACGCGCCGATCGCGGACACCTCGCCCTCCCAGCCGACCGCGCGGAGATCCGCCGGGTCGAAGGCGCCGCGGTAGTAGACGGCCAGGTCCCAGTCGCTGTCGGGGCGTTCGGTGCCCTGGGCCCGGGAGCCGCCGAGGGTGACGGCCTCGACGGCGGGGAGGACGGCGAGACGGTCCGCGGTGGTGTCGAGGAAGGCCTGGTCCGGGAGGGTGGGCACGGGGGTGGCTCCTGGGGCGGGCGGTGAGGGGCCCGAGCAGAGTAAAGGGACCGGCCGGATCGCGTGAACCGAAATACGAGTGCGTCCGTGGACCGGGCCGCGCATGATCGGTCGGACAACTGCCCAGTCGCCGCCCCAGATCGGAGCCCCGAGTGATCCGCCGCGTCACCGTCCCGAGCCTCTTCCCGCCGCCCACCTACTCCCACGCGTCCGTCGTCGAAGCCGGGACGCGGCTGGCGTTCCTCGCCGGGTCCGTGCCGCTCGACGCCGGCGGCAACCTCGTCGGTCCCGGAGACCCCGTACGGCAGGCCGAGCAGGTGATCGCCAATCTGCGGGAGCAGTTGCGGGCCGTCGGCAGCGATTTGCCGCATGTCGTGGCGACCGAGGTGTACGTCGTGAGCGCTGAGACGGCCGTGCTGTCCGCCGTCTGGGAGATCGTCGAGGCGTCCGGGCTCAGTGCCGGTCCGCACTCGTCGACGCTGATCGGCGTGGCGTGCCTCGGGTACACAGGGCAGCTGGTGGAGATTACGGCGACAGCCGTCGTGCCCGACGGGGCGCCGACCTGAGGAGAACTCCATGCTGATCGAGCACCGCGGGCGGCGCCCCGTCGTCCCCGAGTCCGCGTACGTCGCACCGACGGCCGTCCTGTGCGGGGCGGTCGTCCTCGGGGAGCGCAGCCGTGTGCTGCACGGGGCCGTGCTCACCGCCGAGGACGGGGAGGTACGGGTCGGCTCGGACGTGGTCGTGATGGAGAACGCGCTGGTGCGGGGGCGGGCCGCGCACCCCGCCGTGATCGGTGACGCCGTGCTCGTCGGCCCGCACGCGCATGTCAACGGGGCGACCCTCGAGGACGAGGTCTTCGTGGCCACCGGCGCCTGCGTCTTCCCCGGGGCCGTCGCGAGCACCGGCTCCGAGCTGCGGATCCACAGCGTGCTGCACGTCAACTCCGTACTGCCGCCCGGCACGGTCCTGCCCATCGGCTGGATCGCGGCGGGAGCACCCCGGGCCCGGCTCTTCGCCCCCGGCGAGCACGACGAACTGTGGCAGATCCAGGAGGCGCTGGACTTCCCCGGCACGGTGTACGGCATCCCGCGCGGCACGTCGATGCGGGAGGTCATGGCCCGCCAGGTGGCGTTCTACGGGGCTCATGGCGACGACGTCACCCTCGACGGCCCGTCCTGAGCTACCGCCGTTCGGACCTCCCCCACACCCGCCGCTTCGGCAGCGCCTCCGCATAGCTCCCCACCCTGCTCGTCGTCAGCCCCAGCGCCACCAGCGACTCCGCGAGTTTGACCGCCGCGGCGACCCCGTCGACGACCGGCAGGCCCAGCTTCTCCCCGACCGCCCGCTGCAACCCGGTCATCCCGGCGCAGCCCAGCACCAGCACCTCGGCCCCGGCCGCGCAGGCCCGTTCGGCGGCGGCGAGGAACGCGGTCTCGGTGCGCTCGTCGTCGCCGAGGTCGAGCACGTTCAGGCCCGTGCCGACGACCGCGGCGCAGTTCCGCGCCACACCCGCCGTCTCCAGGCTGTCCTCGATCTGGCCGCGCGAGCGCTCCAGTGTGGTGACGACCCCGTAGCGGCGGCCCAGCAGACAGGCGAGATGCGCGGCGGCCTCGGTGATGTCGACGACCGGTACGTCCACCAACTCCCGCACGCCCTCCCGCCCGTGCTCCCCGAAGCCGGCCATGACCACGGCGTCGTACGGCGGCCCGTCGTAGGTCCGCAGCGTGTCCAGGACGGCCGCGGCGGACAGATAGCTGTCGAGCCAGCCCTCCGCGGACTCGGGCCCCCAGGCGGGGGTCAGTCCGGTCACGGTGGTGCCCGGGCCTGCGGCGGCCCGGGCACCTCGTACGATCTCCTCGGTCATCTCCTGCGTGGTGTTGCAGTTGGTGACGACGATCCGCACGTCTCTCAGACCTCCGCGGTGGCGCGCTCGGGACGGCACAGGACCACGTACAGCCCGGCCGCGATCGCCGTGCCGATGAACCAGGAGTACGGCGCCACGTCGCTGAAGGTCTTCACCAGCGCGAGCACCGCCGCGACACCGGCCGCGGGCAGGAACGCCCACAGCGCCTTGGGGTTGAAGCCCTTGCGGTAGTGGTAGCGGGCACCAGGAGAGGCGTCGAACAGTTCGTCCACGTTCACCCGGCCGCGCTTGACCCAGTAGTAGTCGACCATGATCACGCCGAACAGCGGGCCGAGGAAGGCACCGAGGCCGCCGAGGAAGTAGTTCACGACGGTCGGGTTGGAGAAGAGGTTCCAGGGGGTGACGAGCAGCGCGGCGACCGTGCTGATCATGCCGCCGACCTTGAAGGTGATCTTCTGCGGCCAGACGTTGGCGAGGTCGTACGCCGGTGAGACGAAGTTGGCGACGATGTTGACGCCCATGGTGGCTATGGCGAAGGTCAGCGCGCCCAGCACCAGCACCCAGGTGTTGCCGATCTCGGCGACCAGGTAGGCCGGGTCGGTGATCTCCTTGCCGAAGACCTCGAAGGCGCCCGCGGTGACGATGACCGAGACGATCACGAAGGCCGTGGAGTTGATCGGCAGGCCCCAGAAGTTGCCGCGCTTGACGGACTTGTAGTCGGGCGCGAAGCGGGAGAAGTCGCAGAAGTTGAGCATCAGCGTGCCGTACGTGGCGAGGACCAGGCCGATCGCGCCGAACCACTGCCGCCACTGTTCGCCCCCCGAGACCGGGTGCGGGGTGGAGGTCAGCGAGATCGTCCAGCCGGCCTTGTAGAGGATCCACCCGGCCAGCGCGATCATCACGAGCCAGATCGCCGGGCCGCAGAAGTCCTGGAACTTGCGGACCGATTCCATGCCCCGGCTGATGATCGCCGCCTGCACCAGCCACAGGGCGATGAAGGAGACCCAGCCGAGTGCGTCGAGCCCCAGGAAGGAGCTGTGCGTCCACGACTCCAGGCTCGGCCAGGCCGCCAGCAGCATCACGTTGACGGCGACGGAGGCCAGGTAGGTCTGGATGCCGTACCACATGATGGCGATCACGGCCCTGATCAGCGCCGGGATGTTGGCGCCCCAGATGCCGAAGGCGATCCGGCTGACCACGGGGAAGGGGACACCGTGGCGCTGCCCGATCTTCCCCATCCAGTTCATGCCGATGTAGATGATCACGAAGCCGACGAGCAGCGACGTGAAGATCTGCCAGACGTTCATGCCGAGGAAGAGCAGTCCGGCGGCGAAGGTGTAGTTGCCGAGGTTGTGGACGTCGGACATCCACATGGCGAAGAGGTCGAAGACCTTCCAGTTGCGCTTCTTGGCGGGCGCGAGGTCTTCGTTGGTGAGCCGGGGATCGGGGACGAACGCTGGGGTGCCGGTCTCTGCGGCACGGTCGGCGAGGGACACGGGGGCCTCCACGAGCAAGGGGACGACGGAGGACTGCTCCGCAGGACGGGGGGCCACCCTGCGAGGTGTTTGGTATACCAAACTGCGCCATGGTCTCCCCGTCAACCGTCCTGACCGATGTCGCTCTTGTTAACGCTGCGTAAAAGACACCTCGCGTCGACGAAGATGGGCTGCATGACGAAGATCGAACCCCTCGGAGCGGTCCGCGAGCGCGTCACGGCCGATCTGCGCCAGGAGATCATCGCGGGCAGCCTCCGTCCCGGCGACCGCCTGGTGGAACGCGAACTGGCGGAGCGTTTCGGTGTCTCGCGCGTTCCGGTCCGGGAGGCGATCCGGGCCCTGGTCGCAGAGGGATTCGTCCACTTCGAGACACCCCGACGCACGGTAGTACGCCGCCTCACCCCGACCGACGTCAAGGAACTGTTCGAACTGCGGGAAGCCCTGGAGGTCTACGCCGCCGGACTCGCCGCGTCCCGCGCGACCCCCGAGGACCTGGCCGAGGTCCAGGAACTCCTCGACCGCGCCGCCGCCGCGACCCGGGCCGAGGACGCCGAGGTGATCACGGACGTCAACAGCCGCCTGCACGACCGCATCGTGGCGATGGCGGGCAACAGCCTGCTGACCGAGGCCCTGGAACCGGTCGCCGGCCGGCTGCGCTGGATGACCCGGCGCAACGAGGAGTGGCCCCAACTCCTCGTCGAGCACCGCGAGCTGTACGAGGCGATCGCCTCGGGCGACCCGGACCGGGCTCGCGCGCACGCGCTTACGCACGTACGGACCAACTACCGGTCGACGGTGCGGCACCTGTTCGAGGAGGAGGCTCCCTAGGGTCCGTCTAGTCGGCCGTCGGCAGCTCCGCCGCCCGCGCGGCGTTGCGCAGTACGTCGCGCAGCATCCCGGGGGTGAGGCGACCGGTGAAGGTGTTGCGCTGGCTGACGTGGAAGCAGCCGAAGAGCTCCAGGCCGTCGAGGACGTAACGGGCCCCGTGGCCGAATGCGGGGCGGGGCCGGGGCACTGACCAGCCCGCCTCGGCGAACGCCGGCAGCGCGGCCTGCCAGCCGAAGGCGCCGAGCACGACGACGGCCCGCAGCGTCGGACGCAGCAGCCCCAGTTCCCGCACGAGCCAGGGACGGCAGGTGTCCCGCTCCTCGGGGGTGGGCTTGTTGGCGGGCGGGGCGCAGTGCACGGGTGAGGTGACGCGTACGCCGTACAGCTCCAGACCGTCGTGGGCGTGCTCGGCGGTGGGCTGGGAGGCGAGGCCGACGTCGTACAGCGCCTCGTACAGGACGTCCCCCGAGCGGTCGCCGGTGAACATCCGCCCGGTGCGATTGCCGCCGTGGGCGGCGGGGGCGAGCCCGACGATCAGCAGCCGGGCGTCCGCAGGCCCGAACCCGGGCACCGGCCGGCCCCAGTACGTCCAGTCCGCGTAGGCGGCCCGCTTGGCACGGGCCACCTCCTCACGCCAGGAGACCAGCCGCGGGCAGGCCCGGCAGTCCGCGATGCGCCGGTCGAGGAGAGGAAGACCGCTGGTGTCCATCACTCCACGGTAGGGGCGGGTCGGGGAGTGGTGACCTGCGCGGCCCGCACCTCCCCGCGGCGGAGCCACAGCAGCGCCCCGGACAGCAGCAAGGCACTCGTCAGCAGCCAGGGCAGCGGGCCCGGCCGCATCACCCCGACGACCAGGCCGCTGAGCGCGCCGACCAGTTGCTGGGCAAGGGACTGGACGGACAGCGCGGTGGCGCGGCCCTCGCTGGGGACGCGTCGGTGCAGCAGGTCGTTCTCGTTCGGGGTCACGGCGCCGATGCCGACATAGAAGACGCAGAAGCCTGTGACAGCGACGGTTGTGGCGAGCAGGTGGGTGGAGGACGCGGTGACCGCGAGCAGCAGCACGCCGATCGCCCCTGTGCCGAGACAGATCAGCACGGCCCGCTCCCCGCCGCCCGCGACCCGGGCGGCGAACGGGGCGAGGTGGCTGCCGACACCGCAGCAGACGAATCCCGCGCAGGCGAGGGCCGCATAGGCCAGTGCCCCGGAGCCGCTCGCCCCGGTCAGCTCGACGGTACGGCCGGGTACCAGCAACTCGACGACGCCCAGAGCGCCTCCGGCGGCGGCCGCGCTGAGCACGACCCGGCCGACCAGCGCGTCCCGTCCGCCCAGCCGCAGCCCGTCCAGGACGGTGACCGGGACGCCGCGCAGCACGGAGCCCAGGGTGGCCCGGGGTCGCGGCGGCTCCCTCAGGACGGCCAGCACGTAGCAGACGAGCACGACCCTGAGGGCGGCTCCCAGCAGCAGGGGAACGGACAGGGGCAGCACCACCCCGGACGTCGCTTCGCTCAGCCCGGCACCGAGGCCGGTGCCCGTGCCGAGCAGCCAAGGCAGGGCCCCGCCGAGCAGCAGGCCGACGGCGAGCGCGGCGGAGGTCGCGGTGCCGCCCCGGGCCAGTCCCGTCCGCAGCTCGGCGTCGGGTCCCGCACTCGCCTGGACGGTGTCGACGTACCAGGCCTCGGCGGTACCGCTGGACAGCGCGCGGGACACCCCCATGAGGACCATGCCGGCGGCGAGCACCCAGACGGTGGTGCCGAGGCCGACCAGACCGCAGGCGATCATGTTGAGCGCACCGGCCGTGACCAGGACCGGCCGCCGCCCGAGGACGTCGGAGAGACCGCCCGTGGGCAGCTCCAGCGCGGCCACGGTCAGTGAGTGGGCGGCGAAGAGCCCCGCGATGGTGGCCAGGGACATACCGCGCTCGCCGAGCAGCAGGACCATCGAGGCGAGGGCGAGGCCCGGTGGCAGCCATAAGAGGACGCAGACGGTGACGTATCGGCGGCGAACGGCCCGTATACCGGGCGCCTCGTCCGCACGGTGCCTCACGTCCGTGCGGTACGTCATGAGATGCCCTGGTGGCCGGTGCCGTCGTGGTCGCCGTCCTGGTCGCCGTCCTCGCGGTCGCGCGGGGCGAGCGGCAGGCCTGCGGTGAGGAGCACCACTCGTTCGGCGCGCGGGTCGTCCGCGTCCCGGGCCATCAGCTCCTCCAGCTTCCCGGCGATCGTGTCCCAGAGCTCGGTGAGCGACCCGGCCGTCAGCCGGAGCATGAGGTCGCTGATCCCGGACGGCTCCACCCACTCCTGGTCGAGCCGCCCGGCGGCCATGTCCGCGTCATGCCGGGCGAGGGACGACTCCAGGTGCTCCAGCTGCCGTCGCCGCGCCAGGCTGACGAACGCCCGGCCCTCCTCGGAGGACTCCATCGCCTCGTTGCTCCAGGACGTGACCGTGTGCAGCGCCCGCCAGCGCCGCTCCCGTCCGTCACGATGCTCGGCCTCGGCGATGAAGGCGTACTTCGCCAGCACCCGCAGGTGATAGCTGGCCGACGCCGATGACTCCCCCGTCCGCGCGGCGAGCTCACTGGCCGTGGCGGGCCCGTCCTGCCGCAGCAGCCCCAGCAGGCGAATGCGCAGGGGGTGGGTGAGGGCTTTCAGGGCGGCGGTGTCGTGCTCGGGGTCGAGTACGCGTTTGTGCTCGTCGCTGTCCATGCCGGGGAGGGTAGGCCGCTGCGGACATTCAGCAAAAGACATTTTGCAAAACTTGTTTTGTAGATGCGGTCGGAGGCCGATTCCTCGCTCGATCGGACCACACGGAGGGCTAAGGTCGGGGACATGGCTTCACAAGGTGCGGCGAACGGCTCCGGCGACGGAGAGGCGAAGGCCCTCGACCCCAAGGTCGCCGAGGCGATCGCCGCCGCCGACGCGGCCGGGCCGCAGAGCGGCGAGACCGTCCGCGTCGACAGCTGGATCTGGTCCGTACGTCTCGTCAAGACCCGTTCCATGGGAGCCACTGCCTGCCGCGGCGGGCACGTCCGCGTCAACGGTGACCGCGTGAAACCCGCACACGCCGTGCGCGTCGGCGACGAGGTACGCCTGCGGCACGAGGGCCGGGAGCGAGTGGTCGTCGTCACGCGGCTGATCCGCAAGCGGGTCGGCGCCCCCGTGGCCGCCCAGTGCTTCATCGACAACTCCCCGCCGCCCCCGCCCCGCGAGGCCGTCGCCCCGGCCGGCATCCGCGACCGCGGCGCGGGCCGCCCGACGAAGCGGGACCGCCGCGAAATGGAACGCCTGCGCGGACTGCCGGGCCCCGGCGACGGTCCTGGCAGCGACACCGGCAAGGACCTCGGTAAACCGACGCCGTGAGCAGACCGTCACGACGGACCGTCACGACGGACAGGACTCGAGGAACACGGCCCCAGTCGACCCGGCTCCGACAACCCGACTCCCCCTGAACCAAGCCCCGAAGGTCCGCTCCCGCCGGACACGACAAGCCAGGGCGCACGACAGCGACGCCCGGGACGGTCCCCTCGGCCCTCCCGGACGCCGCCGACGTCGCACTCGACCCGGTGTCACCCGGTCACGCCCGTCGCCGCAGCAGTCGCATCAGATCCGCGTTGTGCCCCCGCCGCGCCCAGGCGATGAGGGCGAGCGGCACGATCAGGATGAGCGGCGTCGCCGCGTACTGCCCGTCGAACACGGCCATCTGCACGACGAACGCGCCCACCATCAACGCGCTCAGCGCCACCGCCGCCACCGACTGGAGCACGGGGATCAACAGGGCGACCGCTCCGGCCAGTTCGAGCACCCCGATGGTGTACATCCCCGCGCTGCCCCAGCCGAGCTTCTCGAAGGACTCGGCGGCAGACGGGTGCGCGATCAGCTTGGGCAGGGCGCTCGGGATCGCGTAGAAGAGGGCGAGCAGCACCTGAAGTCCGCGCAGGGCGATCCGGGCACGCCGCCCGCGAGCGGTCGGGGACTCGGCGACGACGACGCCGGCGGGGGCGGAGGCGGGAGCGGTGGTGACGGGAGCGGTGGTCTCGGACATGAAGGTCTCCTGTGGAAGCGGTCCGTGGTGGTGTCGAAGAGGTAGACCGCCGCTCGTCCTCGAACTCATCGCCGCCCAGCGGAATTTCCGCAGAGCCGCCGGAGTCTCTCCCCCGGGTAGGGCGTCGTCCTGCTCACCCCCTGGACTCGACGGTAGAAGTCCGTCATTACCGCGGCGACCGGGGCGTTGCGGCTGAGGATCGCCGCCGTCCCTGGTGGCGCGCCGGTGGGCTGTCGTCCTTCGGCCCATGCCTGCATCAGTGCCCCACGTTCCTCCCAGTCGCCCCCGTACAGGGCGGTGATCAGCCAGTTCACCAGGAAACTGGCGGTGTAGCAGCGGTCGTAGGTGCTGTGCCGGTCGTAGAAGCCGGCCTCGGCGGGCGAGAGGTCGAAGCGGGTGGACAGGGCGAGGCCGTAGTCGGCGAAGTACAGACGCCGGCCGTCGGTCAGGATGTTCTCGAAGTGGGCGTCGAAGTGGAGCAGCCCGCGGCTGTTCATGAAGGCCGTGCCGGCCCGCAGCTCCTTCTCCACCAGGGAACACGCCCGGTCGAGCACCTCGCCGCCGGCTCGCACCTGAGTCGTCAGCCATGCGTGGAGCGTCTGGGGGACGTATTCGAGGAACAGTGCGACACTCGCCGAGGAGTCTCGCAGGGCCTCGATACGCCGCCGTACTTCAGCGCTGCCTCCCCAGTAGTCCACGGCCTTGTCCACATCGGCGAGTTCCTCCGGCAGGCCGGGCGCCTCGTCCGGCAGGACGCGCCAGTGGTACATCAGGGGAAAGCCCTGGAACTGCCCGGAGAGCACCCAGTTCGTGGTCATGGTGTGGACGGCGACCTCCCGCCACGCCCCGAACCCGGGCCCGCCGACGCCGTACTGGCAGACCATCGGCAGCCCGAACACATTGGCCGTGGACCGGACACGCTCCGGCCGCCGCTCCAGGTCCGTCAGGGGCACCCGCTTCACGAAGACCGGCGTGCCGGACACCTCCAGCCGGGCCGACTTCCCTCCGATGCCGGTGCCCAGCGGCACGGCCGCGTCCACCAGCTCGCGCAGTTCGGCGTCCCCGCGCAGTGCCAGGGACGTCGCGATGGTGTCGTAGCCGATCAGACGTCCGGCCGCCTCCGCCCCGGTCGCCCTCTCACGCACCCCCGGCCCCTAAGCCGCCCGCACCGCCCTCACCCATGTCCCATCGTCCGTCAGATACCGGTCCGCCTTCAGGCCCATCTCCTCCAGCGCCTCCTCGAACTGCTCCCTGGTCAGCGGTCGTGCGCGGAACGTCTGTGTCCAGACCGCGTCCGGGAACTCGTACTCCGCGCGCACCGAGTTGACCCCGTCGCCGACCGGCTTGGCCGACACGATCCGCACGGTGAAGCCGCTGGGGTCCACGCGCTCGCGCGGCAGATTCGTGTGGTAGTCCGCGCCCTCCCGCTGGATCAGCACGCAGCCGCCCTCCGCGACATGGCGCACACAGGTGCGCAGTATGCCCCGCCGCACCTCCACGTCCCCCGCGTGCACGAGGAACGACGCGAGCAGCACCACATCGAAGGTCTCGCCCAGATCCAGGTCCTCGATGGGGCTGCATATCGTCCGCGCCCCGCGCACGCGCTCCAGCATCTCGGCGGACTCGTCGACCGCCGTCACCGTGAACCCGCGCTCCAGCAGTCCATGGGTCATGCGCCCGACCCCGCTGCCCAGCTCCAGGACGCGCGCCTCCTTGGGCACCGCCGCGGCGATGATGTCCGGCTCGTCCCCCACGGGCAGTCGCGAGTAGAGCTCCACCGCGCAGCCGTCCGGGGTGATGGCCCCGGGTCCCGTCCCCTCGTACCCCTCACGCATTTTCATCTCCATGCCGGTCCAACGGGCCCAACCCGCACGCCAGTTCCTCTCCCGGCCGCCTTCACCCGACCGAGTGAACGCTGTCCCGCACGGGGCCCGGCCCCGGCTCGCGCGGGCAGCGGCTTTCCTGGTGGTCCGCATCCGCGGCGGAGAGTACGTTGCAAGCAGGAGTGGAGATCGCGATGCGTACAGGCAGTGAACCGGCGACCGCGCGCAGTGCCCTGCGGGCGCGCTTCTGGCTGAGTGTGTGGGGGCTGGTCTGGGCGCTCTTCGGGACGGTCGCCTTCACGCTCGCCGGGCGGCCCGGCTGGGCCATCGCCTGCGGTGTGCTGCTGCTGGTCGTCACGATCGACCTGGCCGTCGTCCTCAGGCGCATCCGCCAGGGCCCGCACTGGCAGCCGGGCCCCGACATCCCGCCCTACCGGCCGCCCGAGGACCACCCCTGAGGCAGACGAGGCAGACGCGACAGACGAGACGAGACAGACCGGAACGGCCGCTCACGAGTCGAAGCGCGCGGCCTTCTGGAACTGCGGGTTCGGGTCCAGCGCGGCCGCCAGACGGAAATGGCGTTTCGCCTGCTCGGGGCGGTTCTGCCGCTCATACGTGCGGGCGAGCGCGAAGTGCGCGAACGCGTTGTCCGGCTCGCGCTCCAGGACGATCGAGAACTCGAGCTCGGCCGGCCGCAACTGCGCCGCCGCGAAGAAGGCACGGGCGCGCAGCAGCCGCGCGGCGGTGTTCTCCGGGTGCGCTGCGATGACTCCGTCGAGCAGCTTCACCGCGCCCCGCGGATCCCGCGCGGCGAGCAGTTGCTCGGCGGCGCGGAAGTCGATGACGTGCGTCTCCGGGGTACGTCCGGTGGAACCGCTGGTCTCGGGCACGGCAGAGTCCTTCCCTCACTGGAAAGGTTCAACGCCCCTTCGGGGTGACCCTATTCCTGAGGGGCGGGCCGGCCCTGAGGGTCCGGCCGGGACGCGTGGGACCTGCGCGCCAGCTCGGCCCACACGTCCTTCACGCGACGCTCCAGCTCCTCCAGCGGGACGTCGTTGTCGACGACGACGTCCGCGATCTCCCGGCGCTGCTCGCGCGTCGCCTGGGCGGCCATCCGCGCGCGTGCGTCTTCCTCGGTCATGCCGCGCAGCCGTACGAGCCGGTCGAGTTGGGTCTCGGGGGCCGCGTCGACGACGATGACGAGGTCGTACAGCGGTGCGAGGCCGTTCTCGGTGAGGAGCGGGACGTCGTGGACGACGACCGCGTCCTCGGCGGCGGCGTCCTCCAGCTCGCGGGAGCGGGCGCCGACCAGTGGGTGCACGATCGAGTTGAGGGTGGCGAGCTTCGCCGGGTCGGCGAAGACGATGGAGCCCAGCTTGGGGCGGTCCAGGCTGCCGTCGGGGGCGAGCACCTGCTCGCCGAAGGCCTCCACGACTGCGGCGAGACCCGGCGTCCCCGGCGCGACGACCTCCCGCGCGATGCGGTCCGCGTCGATCAGCACGGCCCCGCATGCGACGAGCAGCCGTGACACCTCACTCTTGCCGGCACCGATGCCGCCGGTCAGGCCCACCTTCAGCATGACCCACAGCTTAGGTCCTGCCACTGACAGCACATCGGGCAGGACCGGCTCACGCCGCCGGCCGTCCGGTCAGGTGTCGCCCTCTCGCTCCGCCAGGAAGCGTTCGAATTCCTTGCCGATCTCGTCGGCCGACGGGATGTCCACCGGCTCGGCGAGCATGTTGCCGCGGGTCTCGGCGCCCGCGACGGCGTCGTACTGGTGCTCGAGGCCCTCGATGAGGGCGGTGAGGTCGTCGTCGCCTTCGCGGATCTGCCGGTCGATCTCCGTCTGGGTGCGGTGGGCGTCGGAGCGCAGGGCGTGGGCGATACCGGGCAGCACCAGTCCGGTCGCCGCCGTGATGGCCTCCAGGACCGTCAGGGCCGCGTCCGGGTACGGGGAGCGGGCGATGTAGTGCGGGACATGGGCGGCGACGCCGAGGACGTCGTGCCCGGCCTGGAGCAGGCGGTATTCGATGAGGGACTCGGCACTGCCGGGCACCTGCGCCTCCTCGAACGGGCTGCGGTGGCCCGGAACCAGGTCGGTGCGGTTGCCGTGCGGGGTGAGACCGACGGGCCGGGTGTGCGGGACGCCCATGGGGATGCCGTGGAAGTTCACGGACAGGCGGACGCCGAGCCGCTCCACGATCTGCTTCACGGCCGCGGCGAACCGCTCCCACTCCACGTCCGGCTCCGGGCCGGACAGCAGCAGGAACGGCGCCCCGGTGGCGTCCTGAACGAGCCGCACCTCGATGGCGGGGTCCTCGTAGTCGCTCCAGCGGTCGCGCTTGAACGTCAGCAGCGGGCGGCGGGCCCGGTAGTCCACGAGCCGGTCGTGGTCGAAGCGGGCGACGACCTGGTGGGGCAGTGAGTCGAGCAGCCGGTCGACGATCTGGTCGCCCGCCTCCCCCGCGTCGATGTATCCGTCGAAGTGGTAGAGCATGACAAGACCGGCCGACTCCTGGGCGAGCGCCATGTCGACGACGGCCAGCCCCTTCGGCTCCCATGCGTACAAACCCTGCGGATCAAGCACAGTGACCGCTCCTCCTCGTGTTCATACTCCACAACGCCCTTACAGGGGCGGGCATTCCCGAGGAGGGGACTTTTGATCTTGTCAGACGGGACAAGCCCTGAAGGGGCACGGGGAACTGCGCGACAAGCCCCCACCGGCCGGCAGCCGAACGACGGCCCCGACGCACCGAGGGCCCGCACCTCGAAAGGTGCGGGCCCTCAGTCAGGAGCTACAGCTCAGTGGGCGTTCAGCTCTGCCCACCGGCCAGCTTCTCGCGCAGCGCGGCAAGCGCCTCGTCCGAAGCCAGCGCACCGGAGTTGTCCGGGCCCTCGGAGGAGTACGAACCGCCACCGCTCGCGGCCGGAGCCGCACCCGCGGTGTCGCCGCCCTCGGCCGCGGCAGCGGCGTCGGCCTCGCGGGACTTGATGACCTGGGCCTGGTGCTGCTCGAAGCGCTGCTGCGCCTCGGCGTACTGGCCCTCCCACGCCTCGCGCTGGGTCTCGTAGCCCTCGAGCCAGTCGTTGGTCTCGGGGTCGAAGCCCTCGGGGTAGATGTAGTTGCCCTGGTCGTCGTAGGACGCGGCCATGCCGTACAGGGTCGGGTCGAACTCGACCGTGGCCGGGTCGGCACCGAAGGCCTCGTTGGCCTGCTTCAGCGAGAGGCTGATGCGGCGACGCTCGAGGTCGATGTCGATGACCTTGACGAAGATCTCGTCGTTGACCTGGACGACCTGCTCCGGGATCTCCACGTGGCGCTCGGCCAGCTCGGAGATGTGGACCAGACCCTCGATGCCCTCGTCCACGCGGACGAACGCACCGAACGGAACCAGCTTCGTGACCTTGCCGGGCACGACCTGGCCGATCTGGTGGGTGCGGGCGAACTGCTGCCACGGGTCTTCCTGGGTCGCCTTCAGCGACAGGGAGACACGCTCGCGGTCCATGTCGACGTCGAGAACCTCGACGGTGACCTCCTGGCCGACCTCGACAACCTCGGAGGGGTGGTCGATGTGCTTCCAGGACAGCTCGGAGACGTGGACCAGACCGTCGACGCCACCCAGGTCCACGAAGGCACCGAAGTTGACGATCGAGGAGACGACGCCGGAACGGACCTGACCCTTCTGGAGGGTCGTGAGGAACGTCTGGCGGACCTCGGACTGGGTCTGCTCCAGCCAGGCACGGCGGGACAGGACCACGTTGTTGCGGTTCTTGTCCAGCTCGATGATCTTGGCCTCGAGCTCCTTGCCCACGTAGGGCTGGAGGTCGCGGACGCGGCGCATCTCGACGAGGGAGGCCGGGAGGAAGCCACGGAGGCCGATGTCGAGGATGAGACCACCCTTGACGACCTCGATGACGGTACCGGTGACGATCCCGTCCTCTTCCTTGATCTTCTCGATGGTGCCCCAGGCACGCTCGTACTGGGCGCGCTTCTTCGAGAGGATCAGGCGGCCTTCCTTGTCCTCCTTCTGGAGAACAAGGGCTTCGATCTCGTCACCGACGGCGACGACCTCGTTCGGGTCGACGTCGTGCTTGATCGAGAGCTCGCGGCTCGGGATAACGCCTTCGGTCTTGTAACCGATGTCGAGCAGGACCTCGTCCCGGTCGACCTTCACGATGACGCCGTCGACGATGTCGCCGTCGTTGAAGTACTTGATCGTCTCGTCGATCGCGGCGAGGAAGGCTTCCTCGTTACCGATGTCGTTGACCGCAACCTGCGGGGTCGTTGCGGTGGTCTCGGTGCTGCTCGTCATGTGGGAAAGGGCTCCGGTACGGACATTGAAGTCGTAGGTACTGCTACGCCGGAGCCCGTTTCGCTCTGCAGAAGCCGGACAGCCTAGGAAGCGCCACACCGAACAACCGGTGGCGCCTCGACAACCGAGGGGACATACATACAGATGCGAGCGCAGCCTGCTACGTCTGAGGTGCGCAGGCCCGCAGCGCAACTTGTAGCATACGGGGGCAGCCGGGCAGGGTCAATGCGCGAAGCCGCCCACCCGGGGCGGATCGCCGCATAACCGGCACAAGTTCAGTCTTCCGAGGCCACGCGGGCCGTACGGGACCTCTCGTGAAGCCACCGGAGCGGACTGGACGGAAGAGTACGACGAGGGAGCCGATCATCCAAGAGCCCGAAGCGTCCGAACCCGAGGCGACCCGGCGTGCCGCCGGGGTCACGGAGAGCTCCCGCGCCAATCGTGGCTGGTGGGACCGTAACGCGGACGAGTACCAGGTCGAGCACGGCACGTTCCTCGGCGACGACAGGTTCGTGTGGGGGCCCGAGGGCCTCGACGAGGTGGAGGCCGAGCTGCTCGGCCCGCCGGAGGAGCTGAAGGGCAAGGACGTCCTGGAGATCGGCGCGGGCGCGGCGCAGTGCGCGCGCTGGCTGGCCGGCCAGGGTGCCCGGCCGGTCGCCCTGGACATCTCGCACCGGCAGTTGCAGCACGCGCTGCGCATCGGCGGACCGTTCCCCCTGGTGTGCGCCGACGCCGGTGCGCTGCCCTTCGCGGACGGCTCGTTCGACCTGGTCTGCTCGGCGTACGGGGCGCTGCCCTTCGTCGCCGACCCGCGTCTGGTCCTGCGGGAGGTGCGCCGGGTGCTGCGGCCCGGGGGCCGTCTCGTCTTCTCGGTGACGCATCCGATCCGTTGGGCCTTCCCGGACGAGCCGGGGCCGGAGGGGCTCTCGGTGTCAGGTTCGTATTTCGACCGCACGCCCTATGTGGAGCAGGACGAGGAGGGCCGCGCGGTCTACGTCGAGCACCACCGGACGCTCGGCGACCGGGTCCGGGACGTCGCGGCGTCCGGCTTCCGCCTGGTGGATCTGGTGGAGCCGGAGTGGCCGGCCTGGAACACGTCCGAATGGGGCGGGTGGTCGCCGCTGCGCGGGAATCTGATCCCGGGGACGGCGATCTTCGTGTGCGCACGAGACTGAGTGCGTGATCCGTTACGACGCTCTGGACGCCCTGCCGGTACGTGGTGCGCTGCCCGGCCTGAACGACGCCCTGGAGGACCACGGCACCGCCGTCCTCGTGGCGCCGCCCGGCACCGGCAAGACGACCTTGGTGCCACTGGCACTGGCGGGGCTGCTCGGCCAGGGCCCTGAGCGGCGGGTGGTCGTGGCAGAGCCGCGGCGGATCGCGGCCCGGGCTGCGGCGCGGCGGATGGCGTGGCTGCTGGGCGAGAAGCCCGGCGGGAGCGTCGGCTACACCGTGCGCGGGGAGCGGGTCGTCGGGCGGCACACGCGCGTGGAGGTCGTCACGACCGGTGTGCTGGTCCAGCGATTGCAGCGGGACCAGGAGCTGAGCGATGTCGACGTGGTGGTGCTCGACGAGTGCCACGAGCGGCACCTGGACGCCGACACGGCGGCTGCGTTCCTGTGGGACGTGCGGCAGACGCTCCGGCCCGAGCTGCGGCTGGTGGCCGCCTCGGCGACGACCGACGCGCAGGGGTGGGCCGCGCTGCTGGGCGACGCGCCGGTGGTGGAGGCCCAGGGGGCGGCACATCCGGTGGAGGTGGTGTGGACGCCGCCGGTGCGGCCTGTACGGCCGCCGCACGGGATGCGTGTCGATCCGGCGCTGCTGACGCATGTGGCGTCGGTGGTGCGGCGGGCCCTGGCCGAGCGGGACGGGGACGTGCTGTGTTTTCTGCCGGGCGTGGGCGAGATCGCCCGGGTGGCCGGGCAGCTCGGGGGCCTTGGGGACATCGATGTGCTGCAGGTGCACGGGCGGGCCCCGGCCGCCGTGCAGGACGCGGTGCTCGCGCCGGGTGAACGGCGGCGGGTCGTGCTGGCCACGTCCGTGGCGGAGTCGTCGTTGACGGTGCCGGGTGTGCGGGTCGTCGTGGACTCGGGGCTGGCGCGTGAGCCGCGGGTCGACCACGCGCGCGGGTTGAGCGCGCTGACGACGGTACGGGCGTCGCAGGCGGCCGGGCGGCAGCGGGCGGGGCGGGCCGGGCGTGAGGCGCCGGGGGCGGTGTACCGCTGCTGGGCGGAGGCCGAGGACGCGCGGCTGCCGCGTTTTCCGTCTCCGGAGATCAAGGTGGCCGACCTGACGGCGTTCGCGCTTCAGGTGGCGTGCTGGGGGGATCCTGACGCTTCGGGGCTGGCGTTGCTCGATGCGCCGCCCTCCGGGGGTATGGCGGCGGCGCGGGAGGTGCTAGGCGTTGTCGGGGCCGTCGACTCCGTCGGGCGGGCGACTGAGCGGGGAGTCGCCCTGTCTCGGCTGGGGCTGCATCCGCGGCTGGGGCGGGCGTTGCTCGACTCCGTGCCGTTCGTGGGGGTCGACCGGGCCTCGGAGGTGGTCGCCTTGCTGAGTGAGGAGGTGCCCCGGGAGTACGGCGATGATCTGGCGGGTGCGTTGCGTCGTGCCCGGCGTGAGGGTGACGCCTATGCCACGCGGTGGCGTCGCGAGGTTCGGCGGCTGCGGGCCGTCGTCACCGGTGTTTCCCACCCACCCACCCGTGCAGAGGCCGAGGCCTGGGCTGGTGTCTCTGAGGACCGGCAGGTCGGGCTCGTTGCCGCTCTCGCCTATCCCGAGCGCGTTGCCAGGGTCGACGGTGGGTCGTGTCTCATGGTGTCCGGGACCCGGGCCGAGGTCGGGGAGGGCAGCGGGCTGCGAGGGGCCGGGTGGGTCGCCGTCGCCGTGGCTGACCGGCCCGTCGGCAAGGGGCACGCGCGTGTGCAGTCGGGCGCCGTGGCCGATGAGGGGATCGCCCGGCTCGCCGCGGGGGCGCTGCTGGAGGAGCGGGACGAGGTGTGCTGGGACGGCGGGGACGTCGTGGCGCGGCGGGTGGAGCGGCTGGGGGCCGTGGAGCTGACGGTGCGGTCGCTGAAGGACGCCGATCCCGGGCTCGTACGCGGTGCGCTGCTGGACGGGCTGCGGCGGGAAGGGCTCGGGCTGCTGCGGTGGTCGGCGGATGCCGGTGTCCTGCGGCAGCGGCTCGCCTTTCTGCGGCTGCGCCTCGGTGATCCCTGGCCCGATGTCGCCGACGACGCTCTCCACGCGCGCGTGGCGGAGTGGCTGGAGCCGGAGCTGAGCCGGGCGCGGCGGCGGGCCGATCTGGCGCGGATCGATGCCGGGCAGGCGCTCGCCCGGCTGCTGCCCTGGGCCTCCGGGGAGGCCGGGCGGCTCGACGAGCTGGCCCCGGAGCGGATGGCCGTGCCGAGCGGGTCGAAGATCCGCATCGACTACAGCCGGCCCGAGCAGCCCGTGCTCGCGGTGAAGTTGCAGGAGATGTTCGGGCTGCAGGAGTCGCCCCGGGTCGCCGGGGTGCCGCTGCTCGTGCATCTGCTGTCCCCGGCCGGGCGGCCGGCCGCCGTCACCGCCGACCTCGCCTCGTTCTGGCGGGACGGCTACAAGGGCGTACGGGCGGAGCTGCGCGGGCGGTATCCGAAGCATCCGTGGCCCGAGGACCCGGCGGGTGCCGAGCCGACCCGGTACACCAGCGCCCGGCTCAGGCGCTGACCTGTGACGGCTCCTCCGCCGCTGCCGGGGCCGGGCCGGAGGGGCGGCGGCCGCGGGCCTCCAGGTACAGCGCGAGGGCCAGCAGGAGGACGCCGAGGGTGAGCGAGCCCCACGGCAGGTAGGACGTCATCAGCAGGACGAGCAGGCGCTGGGACTTCACCAGGTCGACGGTGTGCGTGATGTAGTCCTCGCGCATCTTCACGTGGCCGGCGAACGCGGTGACCTTGTCGCGGTCGCCGAGGAGGGCGCCGCCGCGCAGCTCCTCCTTGTGGATCTCCTCGCCGTAGACCGGGGCGCCGGTGAGGGGTTCGACCCAGAACTTGCGGACCGTGGTGTACCAGCGGGTCGTGCCGGTCTGGGCTACCGATTCGGGGGTGAGCCCCTTCACGGGCAGCGTCTTCGGGATCTTCACCTTGGTCCAGGGGATGGTCTGCTCGAAGTAGTAGACCTCCAGGCCGCGGAAGTTCCGGGTGTCCTGGTAGTGGATGGGGGCGGTGACGCGGGCCTGGGCGTCGAAGTACTGGTAGGCCCGTTTCTCCGTGAGGAACGGCCATTTGAACTCGATGCCCTCGCGGCGCACCGGGTCGCCGTCGACGGACTCGCCGGTGGCGTGGACGGGCTCCTGGGTGTGGGCGTCGAAGATGTAGCGCTCGGGGATCTTGGACACCATCTCGCCGTCGGGACCCACGACGTAGGACAGGCCGTCCCAGACGACGACGTCCCGGCCCGCCGACTCCTCGATCCTCTCGGAGGCCTCCACGTTGCCCTTGAGGGTCTGCACGATGGTGACCTTGGGGACCTTCTTGGCCCGCATGGTGCCGTAGTCGAGGAGGGTGGCGTCGCGAGCCTCCAGGACCATCTCCTGGTACTGGTTCGCGGGGACCTTGGCCAGGCGCGGGAAGGCGTACCAGCGCAGCAGCGGGGACAGTGCCGCGAAGAACACGGCGAGGGCGAGCAGGATCAGAGCGGCCTTGCGGCGCATCTGGGCCTCCGTCCCGGGCGGGCGGTCAGGGGTGTGCGGGCACCGTCGTCAGCAGCGGCTTCGGGGACGTCCCGCCCGAGGGGGAGCCGAGGGCGGTCAGCGTCAGGACCACGGCGAACGCGACGGCGAGACCGGTGGCGGCGGCGACGAGAGTGCGCATACGGGGGCCTCCCCACCGTCGAGCTGATACACCGTCAGGTTTCTCGGCACCGTAGCAACGCGCGGCGGAGATGAGAACACGTTGCACACACAACGACGCCCCTCCTTGAGGAGGGGCGTCGTCCGTACTACTTGAGAGCTACGCGCTGGGACTCGCCGAAGGGCTCGTGGACGGGCTCGGCGAGGACGTCTCGGCCGCCGCCACGGTCAGTTCGACGGTGAGTGTCGCTCCGCCCGCGGTGTTGATGCGGAGCAGGAACGTGCCGGTGGTGTCGTCCGCGTAGAGCTTCGGCAGCTTCAGCAGGCCCTTCGCGTCCGTCTTCAGGGCCTTCAGGGTGCGGACGGCCTTGCCGTCGGCGTCCTTGAAGTAGGGGCCCTTGTCGGCGGCGGTCGGATCGTCCGCCGACTTGATCAGTGTGGCGGTGGCCGCGACGCCGTCGGCGACGGCCCCCTTGTACGTGGCCTTCACCTCGACTCGGTCGGCGAACTCGCCGCCGGGGATGCAGGTCAGTGCGGCGTCACCGGTGCGGGCGAGGGCGTCGGCGGCGCGTTCGGTGACGGTGGCGGTGTAGTCGAGGCCGGCGACCGTGCGTCCCACGACGGTGGCGCGGACGGTGACCTTGCCCGTCTTTTCCCCCGCCTGGAGAGCGGGAGCGACGGCGACGCCAGAGCTGTTGGTGGCGACCGTGGCCACACTCTCGCCGCCGGTGAAGGTGGTGTCCGTGTCGCCGATGATCGTGAAGCGGACCCTGACCTTGCCGACGGCCTTGCCGGCCTTCGTCTCGGCGCGGGTGCTGATCCGCTTGGTGAACGCGTCGCCGGCCATGGCGGTGAGCTTCGCCGTGCCCGCGTCCTCCAGGTGGTCCACCGTGTCGGTGTTCGTGGGAGGCGTCGAGGGGGGCGGGGTGGGGGTGCCGCCGGGGTCGGTGGGCGGCTTCGGGGTCGTCGAGCCGCCGCCGGGGCTCTCCGGCTTGGGGCTGGGCTTGGGCTTCGAACCGCCCGGAGACGGCGTGTTCGGTGTGTTCGGCGTGGCCGGCGAGGAGGGCGAAGTGCTAGCCCCGGCACCGTCGTCGCTGCGGTTGTCGGGCAGCGTGCCGGTGCCGTCGGGGATCTCGTGCGTGCCCTTGCGGTAGTACTCCACCCAGCGCATGACCAGGTTCAGGTACTCCCGCGAGTTGTTGTAGCTGAGGATCGCCCGGTCGAGGTCGTTCTGGTCGGACAGGTCCCAGTTGTTGCGGCACAGGTAATCGCCCGCGGCGAGTGCCGCGTCGTAGATGTTGTTGGGGTCCTTCTTGCCGTCGTCGTTGCCGTCGCGGCCCGCCCACGCCCAGGTGGACGGGATGAACTGCATGGGGCCGACGGCCTGGTCGTAGGAGCTGTTGCCGTCGTAGGCGCCGTCGTCGGTGTCCCTGATGAGGGCGAAGCCGTTGCCGTCGAGCTGCGGGCCGAGGATGGGCGAGAGGGTCGTGCCGTCGGCGGCGACGCGGCCGCCGCGGGCCTGGCCCGACTCCACCTTGCCGATGGCGGCGAGGAGTTGCCAGGGCAGGTTGCAGCCCGGCTTGGCCTCGTTCAGCGCGGTCTCGGCCTTCTTGTAGGCGTCGAGGACGGTCGCGGGGATGCCCGCCTCGGTGGCGCCGGGGGCCGCGGGGCCGGTTCCGGTGCTCGGGGACGGGTTCGGGCTCTTGAGCGGCGGCAGGTCCGTGTAGTACGGCGAGTTGCCGGTGGCGCTGCCCTCGGAGGCACTCGCGTCGGGTGAGGGCGTGGCGTCCGCCGCGGTCTGTCTGCCGTGGTCGTTCACGCCCGGAGCCTGGGAGGCGGACAGCGCCGCGACCGCTACCGCGGCCACGGCGGTGGTTGCCGCCCCCTTGCGCAGCCTCCTGCCGAATTGCGCCGCCATAGAGTGAACCCCTCCCGTGGACGCACCGGCGTCCGTCTCTGCCTGTCGCGCGCTTCTGTTGCGTTCGCGCACTTCTGTTGCGTTCGCTCTGTTGTGACGATCGACCGGCCCGAGTGGTTGCCCTCCGACTGGCATGTCTCTCGCCACGGCACGGTGACCCTGGCGACCCTACGGCAACTTGCTTTGCTCGGGCACCCGTTCGTGCCCGATATTCACCGGTTGGTCATGCGGCGAGCGTGGCGGGCGGCAAGTGTTCGGCATCCCGCATACTGGGCGGTCCGATCGTCTGGCAACGACCGTCACGAGGAGCAGAGTTGCCGTTCACGCTGAGCCACGCGGCAGCCGTACTGCCTGCCGTACGCACCGACGGGACGGGCCGGGGCCCGCTGGTGCCCGCCGTCCTCGTGGCGGGTTCCTTCGCGCCCGACATGACCTACTACGCGGCGAGTGTGCTGTCCGGGGCGATGGAGTTCGGTGACGTCACGCACGCGTTCCCGGGGGTGTTCACGGTCGATGTGCTCATCGCCTGGGCGCTGGTGGGGCTCTGGCTGCTGATGCGCGAGCCGCTGGTGGCGCTGCTGCCGCGGGCTCGGCAGGGGCGGGTGGCGGGCCTGGTGCGATGCGGGGCGCCACGCACGCGTGTGTCGCCCTCCCTGGTGGTGCGGTGGTACGTGTCGGCGGTGCTCGGCGCGCTGACACACGTCGTGTGGGACGCCTTCACGCACCTCGACCGGTGGGGGATGCGGCTGTTTCCGGTGCTGGGCCGTGAGGTGGCGGGCTCGCCGCTGTACTGGTACCTGCAGTACGGCGGTTCGGCGGTGGCCGCTGCGGTGATCGCCGTGTTCGTGGTGCGTGCGCTGCGACGGGCGCCGGTGCGTGAGCCGTTGGGGATCCCCGTGCTGGCGGCACGGGACCGCTGGGCGGCCGGTGCCGTGATCGGCGGCTTCGCGCTGCTGGGGGCGGTGCAGCGGGCGGCGCGGTGGTGGGCCTACTGGGGGTCGGCCGCGAAGCCGTGGGAGATCATTCCCACGGTGTGCTTCGGCGCGGGGGCGGGGCTCGTCCCGGCGCTGCTGCTGTACGCCGTGGTCGTCAGGGCGCGGCGCCCGGTTCCGGCCCCCGGCGGTCCTGGCCGTGCCGGCGATACGGAGCAGAGCCGTCCGGCCGCTCGCTGAGAGGCTCGGTGGTCGCGATGTACACCGTGATGGTGGTGTGCGCGGGGCGTGGCCGTGGGAGCAGGGTGAGGACGAGGCTCAGATAGCCGCGGGCCCGGTCGGCCCAGGCCCGGCGGGGGGTGGCTCTGCCGGTTTCACCGGGTGCCTCGGGACTGCCGGGCAGGTCGCCGGTCTCCGAGAGCGTAGTAGGCAGGCCGGCGGGGTCGGTGGGCCGACGTCCGAAGGCCAGGCGGTTACGGAAATCCGCCGTCGTCCGGCGCAGGGCCGTGGCGAGGGTCGCGGGGACGCGGAGCGTGCTTGCGTCGGCCGCGTGGACCCGGACCGGCGGAAGTGCCAGGCCTGGTGCCGTGCGGCCGAGGAGCGTGCGTATACCCATGCCCGCATCCTTGCGACGGTCAGGGGCGGGGGCGCCTTCACGGGGGCCACGCGAGTGATGGTTCTGGTGTGGGTGGGCCCGGGGGCGGCCGGGCCCGGTTGGGGCGGGTGCCCGGATGGGATCGGGGCCAGGGCCGATACGTCGGCGGAGGCGGGACGAAGCTGCGGCGGCTTTCTCCGGCGACCCACGAGCCCCGGCCCCGCAGCACCGCCCCGCCCCTGCTCCCTGCCCTGCCCAGCCCGGCCCGGCCCAAGCAGCGCGGCGCTAGTGCGCCGCCGACTCCCAGTCCGCTCCCGCGCCCACCGAGACGCCCAGCGGGACGCGGAGGTGAACCGCGTTCGCCATCTCGCGGCGGACGAGTTCCTCGGCTGCCGCACGCTCGCCCGGGGCGATCTCCAGCACGACTTCGTCGTGCACCTGGAGCAGCATCCGGGACTCCAGTCCGGCCTCCTTCAGCGCGCCGTCCACCTTGAGCATGGCGATCTTCACGATGTCGGCCGCCGTGCCCTGGATGGGCGCGTTGAGGGCCATCCGCTCCGCCGCCTCACGACGCTGGCGGTTGTCGCTGTTGAGGTCCGGGAGGTAGCGGCGGCGCCCGAACAGCGTCGCCGTGTAGCCCGTCGCCCGGGCCTCGTCGACCGCGCGGCGCAGATAGTCCCGTACGCCGCCGAACCGCTCGAAGTACGCGTCCATCAGGGCGCGGGCCTCCGCCGCCTCGATGTTCAGCTGCTGGGAGAGGCCGAAGGCGGACAGTCCGTAGGCCAGGCCGTACGACATGGCCTTGATCTTGCGGCGCATCTCGGCGTCCACCGCGGTCGGCTCGACCGCGAAGACCTGGGAGGCGGCCGTGGTGTGCAGGTCCTCGCCCGAGGTGAAGGCCTCGATCAGGCCCTCGTCCTCGGAGAGGTGGGCCATCACGCGCAGTTCGATCTGGCTGTAGTCGGCCGTCATCAGGGACTCGAAGCCCTCGCCGACGACGAAGCCGCGGCGGATGGCGCGGCCCTCGTCGGTGCGGACCGGGATGTTCTGCAGGTTCGGGTCCGTCGAGGACAGCCGGCCGGTGGCGGCGACCGTCTGGTTGAAGGTGGTGTGGATCCGGCCGTCCGCGGCGATCGTCTTGATCAGGCCCTCGACGGTGACGCGGAGCTTGGCCTGCTCGCGGTGGCGGAGCATGATCACCGGCAGCTCGTTGTCCGTCTGGCCCGCGAGCCAGGCGAGGGCGTCGGCGTCCGTGGTGTAGCCGGTCTTCGTGCGCTTCGTCTTGGGCAGGGCCAGCTCGCCGAAGAGGACCTCCTGGAGCTGCTTGGGCGAGCCCAGGTTGAACTCGTGCCCGGCCGCCGCGTGCGCCTCCTTCACCGCCTGCTGGACGGCGCCGGCGAACATCTGCTCCATGGCCTCCAGGTGGGCCCGGTCGGCCGCGATGCCGTGCCGCTCCATGCGGGCGAGCAGCGCGGAGGTGGGCAGCTCCATGTCGCGCAGGAGATCGGCGGCGCCGACCTCCTCCAGGCGGCCCTCGAAGGCCTGGCCCAGGTCGAGGACGGCGCGGGCCTGGATCATCAGGGCCTCGGCCTCGGCGCCCTCGTCCGCGCCGAAGGCGAGCTGGCCGTCGGCAGCGGCGGCGGGGGTCAGCTCGCGGTGCAGGTACTCCAGGGACAGCGCGTCCAGGTCGAAGGAGCGGCGGCCCGGCTTGACCAGGTAGGCGGCGAGCGCGGTGTCCATGCGCACGCCCTCGACGCTCCAGCCGTGCTCGGCGAAGACCCGCATGGCGCCCTTGGCGTTGTGGAAGGTCTTGGGCCGGTCGGCGTCGGCGAGCCAGGCCGCGAAGGCCCTCTCGTCGGCCTCGTCCAGCTGGGAGGGGTCGAACCAGGCGGCCGGTCCGCCGGGCGCGGCGAGCGCGACCTCGGCGACCGAGCCGGTGCCGAGCGCCCAGGTGTCGACCGTGGCGATGCCGAGGGGCTGGGTGGCGTGCTCGGTGAGCCAGCCGGTCAGCTCGCCGGTGCCGAGCACCGTGCCGTCCAGCTGCACGCCCTCCGTGCTGACCGGGGTGGTCTGGGCCTCCTCGGCGCCGGGGTCGACGGCGAAGAGCCGCTCGCGCAGCGAGGGGTTGCGGATCTCCAGGGTGTCCAGGACCACCGCGACGGCCGTGCGGTCGTAGGGGGCCCGCTCCAGGTCGGTGACGCCCTTGGGGAGCTCCACCCGGCGCTCCAGTTCGGTGAGCCGGCGGTTGAGCTTGACCGCCTCGAGGTGGTCGCGGAGGTTCTGGCCGGCCTTGCCCTTGACCTCCTCGACGCGCTCGACGAGGTCCGCGAAGGAGCCGAACTGGTTGATCCACTTCGCGGCGGTCTTCTCGCCGACGCCGGGGATGCCGGGGAGGTTGTCGGAGGGGTCACCGCGCAGGGCCGCGAAGTCGGGGTACTGCGCGGGCGTCAACCCGTACTTCTCGAATACCTTCTCCGGGGTGAAGCGGGTGAGCTCGGAGACGCCCTTGGTCGGGTACAGCACCGTGGTGTGCTCGCTGACCAGCTGGAAGGAGTCACGGTCGCCGGTGACGATCAGCACCTCGAAGCCCTCGGCCTCGGCCTGGGTGGCGAGGGTGGCGATCACATCGTCCGCCTCGAAGCCGTCCACGGCGAAGCGGGCGGCGCCCATCGCGTCGAGGAGCTCGCCGATCAGCTCGACCTGGCCCTTGAACTCGTCCGGGGTCTTGGAGCGGTTCGCCTTGTACTCCGTGAACTCCTGGGACCGCCAGGTCTTGCGGGAGACGTCGAAGGCGACCGCGAAGTGCGTGGGCTCCTCGTCGCGCAGCGTGTTGGCCAGCATCGACGCGAAACCGTAGATCGCGTTCGTCGGCTGGCCCGTCGCGGTGGTGAAGTTCTCCGCGGGCAGCGCGAAGAACGCGCGGTAGGCCAGCGAGTGCCCGTCCATGAGCATCAGTCGCGGGCGGCTGCCGCCGGAGGTCTTGTCGGTCGTCTTCGATGCTGTCTCTGCCACGCCCCCGATCCTGCCACGCCCCACTGACACTCGGCCCCGCCCCCGGCTCCGAGCCCCGCCCTCCGGCTCCGAGCCCGACCGCCGGCACCGGGTCGGGGCCTCGCTCCAACCCCGCCCCCACTCGGTGTCAGCATCCCGTGCGACGATCGGAGACCTGTCTCACAGCGCAGTAAGGGGAGCGTGCGATGGCCACGAAGCCGCCCAAGAGTGATCCGGTTCAGGACGCGCCGCAGGTCGCCGGGCCGAAGCACGCGGCAGCGGGCCTCCCCGCGATCGGGCACACGCTGCGCATGGCCCAGCAGCAGATGGGCGTGAAGCGCACCGCGCTGACGCTGCTGAGCGTGAACCAGAAGGACGGCTTCGACTGCCCGGGCTGCGCCTGGCCCGAGCCGGAGCACCGGCACAAGGCGGAGTTCTGCGAGAACGGCGCGAAGGCGGTCGCCGAGGAGGCCACGCTGCGCCGGGTCACGCCCGAGTTCTTCGCCGCACACCCGGTCGCCGATCTCTTCGGCCGCAGCGGCTACTGGCTGGGACAGCAGGGGCGCCTCACCCATCCCATGTACCTGCCCGAAGGGGGCACGCACTACGAGCCGGTCAGCTGGGAGCGCGCCTTCGGCATCATCGCCGAGGAGGTCACCGCCCTCGCCTCCCCCGACGAGGCCGTCTTCTACACCTCCGGGCGCACCAGCAACGAGGCCGCGTTCCTCTATCAGCTGTTCGCCCGCGAGCTCGGCACGAACAACCTCCCCGACTGCTCGAACATGTGCCACGAGTCGTCCGGCTCGGCCCTTTCGGAGACGATCGGCATCGGCAAGGGCAGCGTCCTGCTGGAGGACCTGTACAAGGCCGACCTGATCATCGTCGCGGGACAGAACCCGGGCACCAACCACCCGCGCATGCTGTCCGCGCTGGAGAAGGCCAAGACCAACGGCGCGAAGATCATCAGCGTCAACCCGCTGCCCGAGGCGGGCCTGGAGCGCTTCAAGAACCCGCAGACCCCGCAGGGCATGCTCAAGGGCGCCTCCCTCACCGACCTGTTCCTGCAGATCCGCATCGGCGGCGACCAGGCCCTCTTCCGCCTCCTCAACAAGCTGATCCTCGAGAGGGAGGGCGCAGTCGACGAGGCGTTCGTCCGGGACCACACCCATGGCTACGAGGAGTTCGCCGAGGCCGCCCGCGCCGCCGACTGGGACGAGACGCTCGCGGCCACCGGGCTGACCCGCAAGGAGATCGAGGACGCCCTGCGCATGGTCCTCGCCTCCGAGCGCACCATCGTGTGCTGGGCGATGGGCCTCACCCAGCACAAGCACTCGGTCCCCACGATCAGGGAAGTGGTCAACTTCCTCCTCCTGCGCGGCAACATCGGCCGCCCGGGCGCGGGCGTCTGCCCGGTGCGCGGCCATTCGAACGTGCAGGGCGACCGCACGATGGGCATCTTCGAGCGCCCCGCCCCGGCGTTCCTGGACGCCCTGGAGAAGGAGTTCGGCTTCGCGCCGCCGCGCGAGCACGGCTACGACGTCGTACGCGCCATCCGCGCCCTGCGCGACGGCGAGGCGAAGGTCTTCTTCGCCATGGGCGGCAACTTCGTCTCGGCGTCCCCCGACACGGAGGTCACCGAGGCGGCGATGCGGCGGGCCCGGCTGACCGTGCACGTGTCGACGAAGCTGAACCGCTCGCATGTGATCACGGGCGCGCGTGCCCTGATCCTCCCGACGCTCGGCCGTACCGAACGCGACCTCCAGGGCAGCGGCGAGCAGTTCGTGACGGTCGAGGACTCGATGGGCATGGTGCACGCCTCCCGGGGCCGGCTGGAGCCGGCGAGCGCGCACCTGCTGTCCGAGCCGGCCATCGTCTGCCGGCTGGCCCGCGGTGTGCTGGGCGAGAACAGCTCCACGCCCTGGGAGGAGTTCGAGAAGGACTACGCGACGATCCGGGACCGGATCGCGCGCGTCATCCCCGGCTTCCAGGACTTCAACGCGCGCGTGACGGGATCGGCCGGCGGCTTCGCACTCCCCCACGCACCGCGTGACGAGCGCCGCTTCCCCACCGCCACCGGCAAGGCCAACTTCACCGCCGCGCCCGTGGAGTTCCCGGAGCTGCCCGAGGGCCGCCTGCTGCTCCAGACGCTGCGCTCGCACGACCAGTACAACACCACGATCTACGGCCTCGACGACCGCTACCGGGGCATCAGGAACGGCCGCCGGGTGGTGCTGGTCAACCCCGAGGACGCGCGGAAGCTGAGGCTGGCGGACGGCTCCTACGTCGACCTGGTCAGCGAGTGGAAGGACGGTGTGGAGCGCCGGGCGCCGGGCTTCCGGGTCGTGCACTATCCGACGGCCCGGGGCTGCGCCGCCGCGTACTACCCGGAGACCAACGTGCTGGTACCGCTGGACGCCACCGCGGACACCAGCAACACCCCGGCCAGCAAGTCCGTCGTGGTGCGTCTGGAACAATCGGCCACCGACTGAGCGTTTGCTCAGTCACGGAGGCAGCCGCAGTGACCAGGACGAACGGAGCCCGGCCCCATGGGTGAGCAGCAGCATGTGAAGTTCCCGCAAGAGGTCATCGACGAGTACGCCGCGCTCGGCGTGGACCTCCTGGCCCTGTTCTCCGCGGGCCACCTCGGGACGCGGATGGGCGTCCAGATCCTCGAGGCGTCGGCGGACCGGGTGGTCGGGACGATGCCGGTGGAGGGCAACACCCAGCCCTACGGACTGCTGCACGGCGGGGCCTCCGCGGTACTGGCCGAGACGCTCGGCTCGGTCGGGTCCATGCTGCACGGCGGCAGCTCCAAGATCGCCGTGGGCGTCGACCTGAACTGCACCCACCACCGCGGGGCACGCTCGGGCCTCGTCACCGGCGTGGCCACACCCGTGCACCGGGGACGCTCGACCGCCACCTATGAAATCGTCATCACGGACGAAAACAACAAAAGGGTGTGTACCGCCCGACTCACCTGCATGCTGCGCGACGTGAATCCGGGCGACGAGGCACTGATCCGCGCCGCACGCTGATCCGGCCGTACGACACGATTCGGCTCGACGCCGCCGCGAGGGAACACCCACGCGGCGGCGTCCGCGCGCAGACACACAACCGGACCCTTCAACTCCCCCGTCGAAACAGGCGGGTTCCGGTTCGCCCGCGGCAGCACCCTGGAATTAACTGTTTCCAATTGTTCGGAACTCTCCCTGGACACGGGTCGCCGCTTTCTTGACGTAACGCTCCGTAACGCGCGCGCAATACAACACCGCGACCCCCTCTTCGACCCCGCCCACCCCCGGAACCCTGCCGATGCCGCCCACGCCACGCCGACCGCACGATCTCGGCCATGGCCAACCGGAAGTGCGGGTTCTCAGAATGCGGACTTCGGAGAAAGTCGGCCAAACCCGCCGAGAGGGTCCGCTGCCGAGACCGGGCATCCACGACGTCATAACAAGAAAGTCACAAGCGAGCCCGCGCCGCTGACCCTGCCCTGACCCCGGGCTTAGAGTCACGGCCAGTCACCGCTCCATCGGGAGTTCGGTACCAGCGCGGCACTACCCCCCGACCAAGGGCGGGCCTGCCTGTGAAAGGACTGATCGTGCGACAGCGTTCCTTGGTGATTCTTACCTCCGTTCTGACGACCGGAGCTCTGACTCTCACCGCCTGCGGGTCCCGAGACGACAGCGGCGACAAGAGCGGAGACAGCGGCGGCACCACGCTGACCATCGGCGTCGACGCCCCCCTGTCCGGTGAGAACTCCACCACCGGCCTCGGCATCCAGTACGGCGCCCAGATTGCCGTCGACGACGCCAACAAGAACAACTGGGTCCCGGGCGTGAAGTTCAAGCTCAAGGCCCTGGACGACAAGGCGCAGCCCGCCACCGGCCAGTCCAACGCCACCAGCATCGTCGGCGACAAGACCGCCGTCGGCGCCGTCGGCCCGCTGAACTCCGGCGTCGCCCAGACGATGCAGCAGGTGTTCGCCTCGGCCAACATGGTCCAGATCTCCCCGGCCAACACCAACCCCGAGCTGACCCAGGGCAAGAACTGGCAGACGGACAAGAAGCGTCCCTACAAGACGTACTTCCGCACCGCCACCACCGACGAACTGCAGGGCAGCTTCGCCGCCGGCTACGCGTACAACGGCCTCAAGAAGAAGAAGGCCTTCGTCGTCGACGACAAGCAGACCTACGGCGCCGGCCTCGCGAAGATCTTCGCCGAGCAGTACAAGAAGATGGGCGGCAAGGTCGTCGCCACAGACCACGTCAACACCGGTGACAAGGACTTCGGCTCGCTCGCCACGAAGATCAAGAACTCCGGTGCCGACCTGGTCTACTACGGCGGCCAGTACGACGAGTCCGCGCTGATCACCAAGCAGCTCAAGGACACCGGCGCCAAGATCCCGCTGTTCGGCGGCGACGGCATGTTCGCCTCCACCTACATCGAGGCCGCCGGCAAGTCCTCCGAGGGCGACCTCGCGACCGCCATCGGTGTCCCCGCCGACACCCTGCCCGCCGCCAAGCAGTTCATCCAGACGTACAAGGACAAGGGGTACAAGGGCGACTACGGCGCCTACGGCGCCTACGCCTACGACGCCACCACCGCCATCATCAAGGCCGTCAAGGCCGCGGCCGACGCCAACGGCGGCAAGGTGCCCACCGACATCAACGACCTCCGCTCCAAGGTCGTCGACGGTGTCCAGAAGTCCGACTTCGAAGGCCTCACCGGCAAGATCTCCTTCGACGAGTACGGCGACACCACCAACAAGCAGCTGACGGTCTACCAGGTCGAGAAGGGTGCCTGGAAGGACGTGGAGACCGGCACCGCCGACCTGAAGTAGTCGGCCCGCCACAACGCCGCACCACGGGCCGCGCGGAAGGAAGACCCCGACCGCGCGGCCCGTTTCCACACCCCCCACAGCACACGACCACGCACACATCCAGTGCACACGACCACCAGCGACATGGAGGCCATGCGGTGAACACCCTGCCGCAGCAGCTGGCCAACGGGCTGCTTCTCGGCTCGATGTACGGGCTGATCGCCATCGGCTACACGATGGTGTACGGCATCGTCCAGCTCATCAACTTCGCGCACGGCGAGATCTTCATGACCGGGGCGTTCGGCGCCCTCACGGTCTACTTCTACATCCTGCCCGACGGCACCTCGATGGCCCTCGCCGTACCGCTCATGCTCCTCGGCGGCGCCCTCGTGGCCATCCTCATAGCCGTCGGAGCGGAACGGTTCGCCTACCGGCCACTGCGCGGAGCACCACGCCTGGCACCGCTCATCACCGCCATCGGCCTCTCCCTGGCCCTCCAGGAAGTCGTCCGCAACTTCTACCCCGGCGCCGACCGCGCCCGCGCCTTCCCCGGGCTCGACGCCACCCACGACATCGGCTCCATCACCATCAAGGACGCCGACATCTTCCTGATCCTGGCCGCCGTCGTCTGTATGGCCGCCCTCGCGATCTTCGTGCGCCGCAGCCGCACCGGCCGCGCCATGCAGGCCACCGCGCAGGACCCCGACACCGCGCAGCTCATGGGCATCGACACCAACCGCATCATCGTCATCGCCTTCGCCATCGGCGGTTTCTTCGCCGCCGTCGCGGCCGTCGCCTACGGACTCAAGTACGGCAACGTCGACTACCGCATGGGCTTCCTGATGGGCCTGAAGGCCTTCACCGCGGCCGTCCTCGGCGGAATCGGCAACATCTACGGCGCCATGCTCGGCGGCGTCGTCCTCGGCATCGCCGAAACCCTCGCCTCGGCCTACATCGACGAGATCCCCGGCATGCAGCAGCTGGGCGGTCAGAGCTGGGCCAACGTCTGGGCCTTCTGCCTCCTCATCCTCGTGCTCCTGTTCCGGCCACAGGGCCTGCTCGGCGAGCGCGTCGCGGACAGGGCGTGACGACATGACCGAGACGACCAAGACCCCCACCCCGGACGCCGTCCCCACCCCGACGCCCGCTCTGCGCGGTCTCATCCCGCTGCCCACCACGGCCGCCCGCGCCCTGCTCCTCGCCGGCGGCATCGCCACCACCGCCTCCGCGTACCTCGCCTGGACCTGGACCGACGAGTTCCCCGGCGACCTCACCATCAACGGCTACCCCGGCGGCCTGCAGTGGCTCACCTTCACCGCCGGCATCCTCACCGCCCTGTTCGCCCTCGCCTCCTACGGCATCCGCGGACTCGGCTGGCTGCTGCCCGCCCGTAACAACGCACCGCTCGTCCTCACCGCCCTCGGCGGCTTCGCCGTCACCTGGTTCACCGTCATCGCCATCAGCGCCAAACTCGGCGGCGTCGTCAACCTCGAACCCGGCGGCTGGATCGCGGCCATCGCCTCCCTGCTGCCCGTCCTCGGCGCCTTCGCCCTCCCCCAGGAGAAGACCGGCGCCGACGGCACCAAGGCGGCCCTCAAGGCCTACATCGCCAAGCCCGACCGCATCCCCGCCCCCCAGGCCACCGCGCCCTGGGTCCAGCGGGCCGTCATCACGGTCGTCACGATCATCGGCCTCGGTGTCTTCACCTACGGCATCGACACCGAGTACGGCGAACTCTTCATCGGCTACCTCTTCGTGGTCACCTTCGCCATGTGGGCCGTGCACACCGCCGGCCTCATGGACCGGTTCTCCCACCTGGTCGCCGGCAACCGCAGCTTCACCCTCGCCATGGGCTTCGCGGCCGCCATCGCCTTCCCCTTCACCCAGACCGACGACCACTACGCCAACATCGGCGTCAACATCCTGATCTTCGGGACGGTCGCCCTCGGCCTGAACATCGTCGTCGGCCTCGCCGGCCTCCTCGACCTCGGATACGTCGCCTTCCTCGGCGTCGGCGCCTACACCGCCGCCCTGGTCTCCGGCTCCGAGTTCTCCACCATCTCCGGCGTCCACCTGCCGTTCTGGGCCTCCGCCCTGGCCGGCGCCGCCGCCTCCCTGGTCTTCGGCGTCCTCATCGGCGCCCCGACCCTGCGCCTGCGCGGCGACTACCTCGCCATCGTCACCCTCGGCTTCGGTGAGATCTTCCGCATCGCCGTCAACAACATGGACGGCGACTCCGGACCCGACGTCACCAACGGGCCCAACGGCATCCCCTCCATCCCGGACCTGAACCTCTTCGGGTTCAACTTCGGCCAAGCGCACGACATCGGCGGATTCACCCTCGGCCGCTTCGCCAACTACTACCTGCTGATGGTGCTGATCATGGCCATCGTGGTCCTCGTCTACACGCGCGCCGCGGACTCCCGCATCGGCCGCTCCTGGATCGCCATCCGCGAGGACGAGACCGCCGCCACCGCCATGGGCATCAACGGCTTCCGCGTCAAGCTCATCGCCTTCGCCCTCGGCGCCGCCCTGGCCGGCCTCGCCGGCACCGTCAGCGCCCACGTCACCTACAGCGTGGTTCCCACGCCGTACCAGTTCGCCGGCTCCACCCCGCCCAACTCCGCGTTCCTCCTGGCCGCGGTCGTCCTCGGCGGCATGGGCACCGTCGCCGGTCCCCTGCTCGGCGCGGCCCTGCTCTACCTGCTGCCCGAGAAGCTGGTGTTCCTCCAGGACAAGTCGCTCCTCGCCTTCGGTGTCGCGCTCATCCTGCTCATGCGCTTCCGCCCCGAAGGCATCATCGCCAACCGCCGGCGCCAGCTCGAATTCCACGAGACCGGCCAACTCGACGTACCGAAACAGACCACGCTGACCGACGAACCGGCCGTCACCAAGGCGGGGGCGTAAGAATCATGACCACACCTGTACTCGAAGCACGCGACGTCACGATGCGCTTCGGCGGCCTCACCGCCGTCCGCTCCGTCGACTTCACGGTCAACGCCGGCGAGATCGTCGGACTCATCGGCCCCAACGGCGCCGGCAAGACCACCTTCTTCAACTGCCTGACCGGCCTCTACGTCCCCACCGAGGGCACCGTCTCCTACAAGGGCACCGTCCTGCCGCCCAAGCCCCACCTGGTCACCCAGGCCGGCATCGCCCGCACCTTCCAGAACATCCGCCTGTTCGCCAACATGACGGTCCTGGAAAACGTCCTCGTCGGCCGCCACACGCGGACCAAGGAAGGACTCTGGTCCGCCCTGCTGCGCGGCCCCGGCTTCAAGAAGGCCGAACGCGCCAGCGAGGAACGAGCCATGGAACTCCTCGAGTTCATCGGCCTCGCCCACAAGCGCGACCACCTGGCGCGCAACCTCCCCTACGGCGAGCAGCGCAAGCTGGAGATCGCGCGAGCGATGGCAAGCGAGCCCGGTCTGCTGCTCCTGGACGAGCCGACCGCCGGCATGAACCCCCAGGAGACCCGGGCGACCGAGGAACTGGTCTTCGCCATCCGCGACAAGGGCATCGCCGTCCTCCTCATCGAGCACGACATGCGCTTCGTCTTCAACCTGAGCGACCGCGTCGCCGTCCTCGTCCAGGGCGAGAAGCTCGTCGAGGGCACCTCCGAAGTCGTCCAGGCCGACGAACGCGTCATCGCCGCCTACCTCGGCGAACCCTTCGAAGGCGACCCCGGCGAAGCCGAAGCCGCTGAGGTCGAAGCCGCCGAAGCCGCCGCGGAAGCAGCACCCAGCACCACCAGCAGCACCAAGGGAGAAGCCAAGTGACCGCACTCCTCGAGGTCGAAGACCTCCGGGTCTCCTACGGCAAGATCGAAGCCGTCAAAGGCATCTCCTTCAGCGTCGAAGCCGGCCAGGTCGTCACCCTCATCGGCACCAACGGCGCCGGCAAGACGACCACCCTGCGCACACTGTCGGGCCTGCTGCGGCCGACGTCCGGGAAGGTCCTCTTCGACGGCAAGCCGCTGAGCGGAGTCCCCGCCCACAAGATCGTCGCCCTCGGCCTCGCCCACTCCCCCGAAGGCCGGCACATCTTCCCGCGCCTCACCATCGCGGAGAACCTCCAGCTCGGAGCGTTCCTCCGCAAGGACAAGGAAGGCATCGAAAAGGACATCCAGCGCGCCTACGACCTCTTCCCCATCCTGGGCGAACGCCGCAAGCAGGCGGCGGGAACCCTGTCGGGCGGCGAGCAGCAGATGCTCGCCATGGGCCGCGCCCTGATGTCCCAGCCGAAGCTGCTCATGCTCGACGAGCCCTCCATGGGCCTCTCCCCGATCATGATGCAGAAGATCATGGCGACGATCTCCGAGCTCAAGTCCCAGGGCACGACGATCCTCCTCGTCGAGCAGAACGCCCAGGCAGCGCTCTCCCTGGCCGACCACGGCCATGTCATGGAGGTCGGCAACATCGTCCTCTCCGGCACGGGGCAGGACCTGCTGCACGACGAGTCCGTCCGCAAGGCGTACCTCGGCGAGGACTGACGAAGGCTGGACACGATGAGGCCCGCGACCCCAGGAGGGGAGCGGGCCTCATTCGTTTCGGGTGACCGTGATCAGCCCTTGTTGGACTTCTTCTCCTCGGCGTCCTCGATGACCGCCTCCGCGACCTGCTGCATCGACATGCGCCGGTCCATCGACGTCTTCTGGATCCACCGGAACGCGTTCGGCTCCGTCAGCCCGTACTCCGTCTGCAGGATCGACTTCGCCCGGTCCACCAGCTTGCGCGTCTCCAGCCGCAGCGTGAGGTCCGCGACCTCCTTCTCCAGCTCCTTCAGCTCCGTGAAGCGCGAGACGGCCATCTCGATCGCCGGCACGACGTCGGTCTTGCTGAACGGCTTCACCAGGTAGGCCATCGCACCGGCGTCCCGGGCCCGCTCGACGAGGTCGCGCTGCGAGAAGGCGGTCAGCATCAGCACCGGCGCGATGCTCTCCTCGGCGATCTTCTCGGCCGCGGAGATACCGTCCAGCTTCGGCATCTTCACATCGAGAATCACGAGGTCGGGCCGGTGCTCACGGGCCAGCTCGACGGCCTGCTCCCCGTCCCCGGCCTCGCCGACGACGGTGTACCCCTCCTCCTCCAGCATCTCTTTGAGATCGAGCCGGATCAGGGCCTCGTCCTCGGCGATGACGACACGGGTCGTCAGCGGAGGCACGTGCGACTTGTCGTCATCGGGCACGTCAACAGGCTGGGGCGACTCGGGGGCGCTCACGTGGGCTCCTTGGTACGGGGCAGACCGGTACTGCTCCCAAGAGCGTACCTAGCTGCGGTATGGTGGTCAGGCAGTGGGTCGAGGTCATCCTTCGATTCCCTGGGCCCCGGTAGCCCAATTGGCAGCAGGCAATGGATTCAAAACCCATACAGTGTCGGTTCGAGTCCGACCCGGGGCACTTTTCCTTCTTTTCCAAGGTCACCATTACAAGCGGATGTCCACGTTCTCGTGAACATCCGCTTTTTGCTGCGTGTCGCGGTGGCCGCACTCCCACAGTGGCCCCATGTACGACCTCAGTACACGCAAGCGAGCACTCGCGCTGGTGGCCCAGGGCCGCAGTCTGAACTCGGTGAGCCGCGAAACGGGCATCTCACGGGCCGCGATCCGTTCCTGGCAGGACCGCGTCGAGCCACTCCCCCGACTGGCGCCTCCCGACGCCGGGCCCCCTACCGACGAGTGCGCGTACGCCTACTTACTGGGCCTCTATCTCGGCGATGGCTGCATCAGCGGCCATCCTCGCACCGGCCACTACCTGAGGATCGCGTGCGCGAACTCATGGCCTGGACTGATCGACGCGTGCGAGATGGCGATGCGTGCAATCAACCCAACCGGGTGCGCCTACCGCACTCAAGCGCGGGGATATGTCTCGGTCGTCAGCTACAGCAGGCACTGGCCGCACCTGTTCCCGCAGCACGGCCCCGGCAAGAAACACGAACGCCGCATCGCACTCGAACCTTGGCAGCAAGCCATCGTCGACGCCCACCCCTGGGAGTTCATCCGCGGTCTCATCCACTCCGACGGCTGCCGGATCACCAACTGGACGACCCGTATCGTCGCAGGTGAGCGCAAGCGCTACGAATACCCGCGCTACCTCTTCTCCAACAAGTCCGACGACATCCGGAGGCTCTTCACGGACGCCCTCGACACCGTGGGCGTCGAGTGGAGCACGCTGGCCCGCGGGAGCGATCCCTTCAACATCTCCGTCGCCCGCAAAGCCTCCGTAGCCCTCATGGACGCCCACGTCGGGGCCAAGTACTGAGGGCTACTCGGCGATGTGGTGGACGCGGACCAGGTTGGTCGAGCCGGAGACGCCGGGAGGGGAGCCCGCCGTGATGACCACCGTGTCGCCAGGGCGGCAGCGGCCGTACTTGAGGAGGAGTTCGTCGACCTGGTCGACCATCGCGTCCGTGGAGTCCACGCACGGGCCGAGGAACGTCTCCACGCCCCACGTCAGGCTGAGCTGGGAGCGCGTCGCCTGGTCAGGAGTGAAGGCCAGCAATGGAATGGGCGAGCGGTAGCGGGAGAGGCGGCGGGCCGTGTCGCCGGACTGGGTGAAGGCGACCAGGAACTTCGCGCCGAGGAAGTCGCCCATTTCGGCTGCCGCCCGGGCCACCGCTCCGCCCTGGGTGCGGGGCTTGTTGCGTTCGGTGAGGGGCGGGAGGCCTTTCGCCAGGATGTCCTCCTCCGCCGCTTCGACGATGCGGGCCATCGTGCGGACCGTTTCGACGGGGTGCTTGCCGACGCTCGTCTCGCCGGACAGCATCACCGCGTCGGTGCCGTCGATGACGGCGTTGGCGACGTCCGATGCCTCCGCACGCGTCGGTCGGGCGTTGTCGATCATCGAGTCGAGCATCTGGGTGGCGACGATGACGGGTTTGGCGTTGCGCTTCGAGAGTTTGATCGCGCGCTTCTGGACGATAGGGACCTGTTCCAGCGGCATTTCGACGCCGAGGTCTCCGCGCGCGACCATGATGCCGTCGAATGCGGCGACGATTTCCTCGATGTTCTCGACGGCCTGGGGTTTTTCGACCTTGGCGATGACGGGGAGGCGGCGGCCTTCCTCGTCCATGATGCGGTGGACGTCCTGGATGTCGCGGCCGCTGCGGACGAAGGAGAGGGCGATGACGTCGGCGCCGGTGCGCAGGGCCCAGCGCAGGTCGTCCTCGTCCTTCTTGGAGAGGGCGGGGACGGAGACGGCGACGCCGGGGAGGTTGAGGCCCTTGTGGTCGGAGATCACGCCCCCTTCGAGGACCTTCGTGTGGACGCGGGGGCCGTCGATCTCGGTGACTTCGAGGCAGACCTTGCCGTCGTCGACGAGGATGCGTTCGCCGGGGGTGACGTCGGCGGCGAGGCCGGCGTAGGTGGTGCCGCAGATGTGGCCGTCGCCTTCGACGCCTTCTTCTACGGTGATGGTGAAGGTGTCGCCGCGTTCAAGGAGTACGGGGCCTTCGGTGAAGCGGCCGAGCCGGATTTTCGGGCCTTGAAGGTCGGCGAGGACGCCGACGCTGCGGCCGGTCTCGTCGGCGGCCTTCCGTACCCGGTGGTAGCGCTCCTCGTGCTCGGCGTGGCCGCCGTGGCTGAGGTTGAATCGGGCGACGTCCATTCCGGCGTCGACCAGGCTTTTGATCTGGTCGTACGAGTCGGTGGCGGGCCCCAGTGTGCAGACGATCTTTGCTCGGCGCATAAGGGTGAGCCTATGAGTTACCGGCTGGTAGAGAATTGGTCGCGGGTGACTGCTCAACACACTTTGCATGAAGCGTTATGGACAAGTGTTGAATTGTGCGGCGGGGTGCTCCTATGAGCGTTGGGAATCTCGGTCGCACCTTCGAATTGGCCCCTCGGAAATCCGGTTACAGCCGCGGCGGCACCATCGTGAAGCGGGCGTTGATCTGGGCGTGCACCCGTTGGCGTTGGGGTTCGAGGTCCAGGGGTGCCGCCGCGGTGTCCTCGGCGCCGGCGTAGGCCGCGGAGCGCATGCGGCCGGGGGCCTGGGGGTAGGGCGGCGTGGTGTTCTCCGCGCCGATGTCGGCGAGTTCGACCAGGGCGGAGAGGGTGGTGTCGAGGGCCTCGGCGTACTCGCGGGCCCGCTGGACGGCTTCCCGTACGGCCTTCTTCCTGGCCTCGCGGTGGGCGGGCGAGTCGGGGCGCAGGGCCCACCAGGGGCCGTCGACGCGGGTGAGTTCGAGGTCGGCGAGTCGGGTGGTGAGTTCGCCGAGGGCGGTGAAGTCGGTGAGTTCGGCGGTGACGTGGACGCGGCCGTGGTAGGTGCGGATGCGTTCGCCGCGCCCGTGCTTGGTGAGTTCGGGCGTGATGGAGAAGGCGCCGGTCTCCAGGCGTTCGACGGCGTCGCCGTAGGACTTGACCAGGTCGAGGACGCCTGTGTTGCGGCGGGTGAGGTCGTCGAGGGCGGAGCGGCGGTCGCGGCCCCGGGCGGCGACGGTGATGCCGATGCGGGCGATCTCCGGGTCGACTTCGAGGCGGGCCTCGCCGCGGACGGCGATGCGGGGAGCGTCGGGTGTTCCGTAGGGGACGGCGGGCTGGGAAGCGTCTCCGGTGGGCGCGGTCATACGCCCCACTCTGTCATGTCTTGGCTGGCCGGAGGCGTGGAGTGGGTGTGCTGAGTCATCTAATCGCAACCTGCCGGGGCTGTTGCGGCCGGTCATGAACGGGTCAGAATCTACGCGCGTTATCTACGCGCGTCGTTCACAGATTCCGCAAGGGGAGCCAGACATGCCGTTGAACCGCCGGAAGTTCCTGGGGAAGTCCGCCGTGACCGGGGCGGGGGTGGCGCTGGCCGGTGCGGTCACGGCGCCGGGTGCTCAGGCGGCCGAGGGGCGGGGTGAGACGAAGCGGGGCGTGAAGCGCTACGCGTTCACCGTGATGGGGACGACGGACCTGCACGGCAATGTCTTCAACTGGGACTACTTCACGGACAAGGAGTTCGACGACAAGGACCACAACGACATCGGTCTGGCGAAGATCTCCACCCTGGTGAACCGGATCCGCGAGGAGAAGGGCCGCCGCAACACGCTGCTCATCGACGCGGGCGACACGATCCAGGGCACGCAGCTGTCGTACTACTACGCCAAGGTCGACCCGATCACCGCCAAGGGCGGCCCGGTGCACCCGATGGCGCAGGCCATGAACGCCATGGACTACGACGCGGCCGCGCTCGGCAACCACGAGTTCAACTACGGTATTCCGGTGCTGCGGAAGTTCGAGCAGCAGTGCCGTTTCCCGCTGCTGGGCGCGAACGCGCTCGACGCCAAGACGCTGCGGCCGGCCTTCGCGCCGTACAGCATGCACCGGCTGCGCACGCCGTTCGGGCGGGATGTGAAGGTGGCGGTGCTGGGTCTGACCAATCCGGGGATCGCGATCTGGGACAAGGCGAACGTGCAGGGCAAGATGACGTTCCCGGGTCTGGAGGAGCAGGCGGCGAAGTGGGTGCCGAAGCTGCGCTCGATGGGCGCGGACGTCGTCATCGTCTCGGCGCACAGCGGTTCGTCGGGGACGTCGTCCTACGGTGACCAGCTGCCGTACATCGAGAACGCGGCGGGTCTGGTGGCGGAGCAGGTGCCGGGGATCGACGCGATCCTGGTCGGGCACGCGCACACGGAGATCCCCGAGTACTTCGTCACCAACAAGAAGACCGGCAAGCAGGTCGTGCTGTCCGAGCCGCTGAAGTGGGGGCAGCGGCTGACGCTGTTCGACTTCGAGCTGGTCTGGGCGAAGGGCTGCTGGAAGGTCGAGAAGGTGGGCGCGAAGGTCCTGAACTCCAACACGGTTGAGGAGGACCGGAAGATCGTCCGGCTGCTGTCGGACGAGCACGAGAAGGTCGTGGCGTACGTCAACCAGGTCATCGGCACGAACGCGGCGGAGATGACGTCGGCCGAGGCGCCGTACAAGGACGTGCCGATCATCGACCTGATCAACCACATCCAGGCGGACACGGTGAAGCAGGCGCTGGCGGGCACGGAGCACGCCTCGCTGCCGGTGCTGTCGCAGGCGGCGTGCTTCTCGCGCAGTGCCCGGATCCCGGCGGGCGAGGTGACGATCCGGGACGTGGCGGGTCTGTACGTCTTCGAGAACACGCTGGAGGCGCGTCTGATGACGGGTGCGCAGATGAAGGCGTATCTGGAGTTCTCGGCGAACTACTTCACGCAGACGGCGCCGGACGCGCAGGTGGATCCGGCGAAGCTGACGAACGCGAACGGCACGCCGGACTACAACTACGACGTGGTGAGCGGTCTTGCCTATGAGATCGACATCGCCAAGCCGGCCGGTTCGCGGGTGACGAACGTGCGGTTCGAGGGGCAGCCGCTCGCGGACGACGCGAAGTTCGTGTTCGCGGTGAACAACTACCGGGCCAACGGCGGCGGGAACTTCCCGCATGTCGCCGCCTCGCAGCTGCTGTGGTCGAACTCGGACGAGATCCGCAACACCATGATCGCCTGGGTGAAGGCGAAGGGGTCCGTCGACCCGGCCGAGTTCGCTGCGGTGAACTGGAAGCTCACGCGGAACGGCACGCCCGTCTTCTGAGCGCCTTGAGCCTCATCACCTTCGGTCCACCAGCGGGGTCAGCGCCGGTGCCTCCCGGGCCGGCGGGACCTGCTGCCGCTGGGTGAGGCCGAAGGTGGTGAAGGCGGTGCGGCGCGGCAGGGCGTACGCCTCCCTGCCCGTCAGGGAGTTGAGGATGATCGCGCTGCGCCAGGCGGCGAGGCCGAGGTCCGGGGCGCCGACGCCGTGGGTGTGGGTCTCGGCGTTCTGGACGTACGCCGTGCCGGTGACGGACGGGTCGAGGACGAGGCGGTACTCCTCGTCGACGCGCGGGCGTTCCCGGCTGTCCCGGCGCAGGTAGGGGTCGAGGCCGGCGAGGACGCGGTCGAGGGGGCGTTCGTGGTAGCCGGTGGCGAGGACGACGGCGTCGGTGGTGAGCCGGGAGCGGCTGTCCTGCGTGTTGTGCTCCAGGTGCAGTTCCACCTTGGTCGTTGCGACACGGCCCGCGGTGCGGACGTGGACGCCGGGGGTGAGGACCGCGTCGGGCCAGCCGCCGTGCAGGGTGCGGCGGTAGAGCTCGTCGTGGATGGCGGCGACGGTGGCTGCGTCGATGCCCTTGTGCAGCTGCCACTGGCCGGTGATGAGCCGGTCGCGGGCGGACTCGGGCAGGGCGTGGAAGTAGCGGGTGTGGTCGGGGGTGAAGTGCTCCAGGCCGAGCTTGGAGTACTCCATGGGCGCGAAGGACTCCGTGCGGCCCAGCCAGTGGAGCTTCTCCCGGCCGGGCGGCCTGTTCCGTAGCAGGTCGAGGAAGATCTCGGCGCCGGACTGTCCGATGCCCACGACCGTGACGTGCTCGGCGGCGAGGAGGGTGGCGCGGTGGTCGAGGTAGTCGGCGGCGTGCACGACCGGGACGCCGGGCGCTTGGGCGAGGGGCTTGAGGGGTTCGGGGACGTGCGGTTCGGTGCCGATGCCGAGGACGATGTTGCGGGCGTAGGTGCGGCCGAGGGCCTCGGCTTCTCCGTCGGCGTCGAGCTGGGTGAAGTCGACCTCGAAGATGTCGCGTTCGGGATTCCAGCGGACGGCGTCGACCTGGTGGCCGAAGTGGAGGTCCGGGAGGCTCTCGCCGACCCAGCGGCAGTAGGCGTCGTACTCGGCGCGCTGGATGTGGAAGCGCTCGGCGAAGTAGAAGGGGAAGAGCCGCTCACGGGATCTGAGGTAGTTGAGGAAGGTCCAGGGGCTGGTGGGGTCGGCGAGGCTCACCAGGTCGGCGAGGAACGGGACCTGGATGGTCGCGCCCTCGATGAGCAGGCCGGAGTGCCAGCCGAAGGCGGGGCGCTGGTCGTAGAAGACGGTGTCGAGTTCGCCGAGCGGGTGGGCGAGGGCGGCGAGGGAGAGGTTGGCGGGGCCGATGCCGATGCCGACGAGGTCGCGGGGTGCGTCGGGCTCGTGGTGCCGGTGGGGCGTCGGGGCGTGGTCGGGGGTGGGCGCGGGGTTCATCGGGGGGTGTGTCCTTCCACGAGGGTGGCGCGGCGTGCTGCCACGAGGTGCAGCAGGGCGGCCAGGTCGTCGGGCCCGGTGGCGGGGTTGAGGAGGGTGGCCTTGAGCCAGAGCCGGCCGTCGAGACGGGTCCGGCCGAGGACGGCGCGGCCGTCGGTGAGGAGTGCGCGGCGTACGGCGGCCACATCGGCGTCGGTGGCGCCCGCGGGCCGGAACAGCACCGTGCTGATGGCGGGCGGGGCGTGGAGTGTGAAGCCGGGGTGGTCGTGGACGAGGGCGGCGAACTCCCGGGCCCGGGCGCAGACCTGGTCGACGAGTGTGCCGAGGCCGTCGCGGCCGAGGGTCTTGAGGGTGACGGCGAGTTTGAGGACGTCGGGGCGGCGGGTGGTGCGCAGGGACCGGCCGAGCAGGTCCGGCAGGCCGGCCTCGGTGTCGTCGGCGGCGTTGAGGTAGTCGGCGCGCTGCCGCAGGGCGGTGAGGTCGCGGTGGTCCTTGACGGCGAGGAGGCCTGCGGCGATGGGCTGCCAGCCGAGTTTGTGCAGGTCGAGGGTGACGGTGTGGGCGGCGTCGAGCCCGGTGAGCGCGGCGCGGTGCCGCGGGCTGAACAGGAGGCCTCCGCCGTATGCGGCGTCGATGTGCAGCCGGGCGCCGTGGGCCGCGCAGCGGGCGGCGATCTCGGGCAGCGGGTCGATGAGACCGGCGCCGGTGGTGCCCGCGGTGGCGGCGACGAGCAGCGGGCCGGGCAGGCGGGTGAGGGTCTCGTCGAGTGCGGCGGGGTCGAGTGCCCCGGCCGGGGCGGGCAGTACGACGGGTTCGGGCAGCCCGAGCAGCCAGGCGGCCCGCGCGAGGGAGTGATGGGCGTTGTCCCCGCAGACCAGCCGCACGGCCCCGCCGCACGCCTCCCGCGCGAGGAGCAGGGCGAGCTGGTTGGACTCGGTGCCGCCGGTGGTGACGAGGGAGTCGGGGTTCGCGCCGCGCGGGTAGATCTCCGTGGCCAGCACTCCCGCCACCAGCGTCTCCAGCTCCGATGCCGCCGGGGCCTGGTCCCAGGAGTCCAGGGACGGGTTGAGGGCGGAGGCCGCGAGGTCGGCTGCCGCGGCGGCGGCGAGGGGTGGGCAGTGGAGGTGGGCCGCGCACAGGGGGTGGGCCGGGTCGGCGGCGCCTTCGGTGAAGGCATGGACCAGGGTGCGTAGGGCATGTGGGTCGCCCTGGTCGGGGAGGACGTCCCCCACCGCCTCCCGCAGACGCGCGGCGACCGCGTCCGGCCCGCCCGCCGGCAGCGGCCCGCCTCTCGCCCGGGTGCCGGTGTCCAGCGCTTGGAGCACGGTGTCGAGCAACGGCCGCAGGGCGTGTGTGCCTTCGGGACCTGAGGCGAGGGGCGGCGTGCTCTTGGGCGTCCTCCGGGGAGCGGGGCGACGCGCCCGTGAAGCCCAACGACCGGACCCGGGTGGAGGTACCTC